>JABJDN010000085.1 GCA_018665385.1 Phycisphaerae bacterium
AAGGAAAAACTGCTGAAACTACACTTGAATATGTTGAAGGCATGGCGTTTGACAAAGGATATTTAAGCCCATACTTCATGACTGACCCTAAAACTGCAGAGTGCGTTCTTGAAGATTGCAACATCCTCATTTACGAAAAGAAAATTTCAAACCTTGCAGATTTGCTGCCATTATTGAATAAGACTGCCACTTCAAGCAAGCCCCTTTTGCTAATCGCAGAAGATATAGAAAACGAAGCACTTGCTGCTCTTGTAATCAACCGTTTACGTGGTGCTCTCAATATTTGTGCAGTGAAGGCGCCTGGATTTGGCGATAGGCGCAAGGCAATGCTCGGTGATATTGCTGCACTCACTGGCGGCACTTTCTTCTCTGAGGATATTGGTCGAAGCCTGGAAGATGTAGAACTGAACGAACTTGGAAGTGCGAAGCGAATTGTTATTACAAAAGACGCTACAACTATTGTTCGTGGGGCTGGTAAGAATACAGATATAAATGCACGTGTAAATCAAATCACAGCGCAAATTGAACGTTCTACTAGCGATTACGATAAAGAAAAACTTCAAGAACGCCTCGCAAAACTTACTGGCGGCGTTGCTGTCATTCAAGTTGGCGGTACAAGTGAAGTGGAAATGAAAGAACGCAAAGATCGTGTTGATGATGCTCTTTCTGCAACACGTGCTGCAGCACGCGAAGGCTATGTTCCTGGCGGTGGTGTTGCATACATTCGCGCTATCGAAGGTATTAATAAAGCTCGCAAGAACGCAAAGGGCGATGCGAAATTCGGTTTCGATATCTTAGCGTCAGCACTTGAAGCACCAGCGTCATTGATTGCCTCCAATAGCGGTACCGATGGTGATGTAGTTGTTGAAAAAATTAAAGAAGGCAAAGATGGCTTTGGCTTTAATGCTTCAACAGGCAAGTACGAAGATTTGGTCGCGGCTGGCATTATTGATCCAGCACTTGTAGTTTGCACAGCAATTCAAAATTCAGCATCAGTTGCGGGGTTACTCCTTACAACAAACGTTGCAATAACTGAATTGAAAGATGACGATGACCCAATTGAACAAGCGATTTATTAATTCTTGTAAAGAAGTATTATGACAGCTACTCGATGTTATTACGAAGTTCTTGGAATCACGCGCACTGCGGATGGTACAGAAGTTAAACGTGCGTACAGACGCCTTGCAATGAAGTTCCACCCTGACCGAAACCCGGACGATGCTGCTGCTGAAAAAAGTTTTAAGGAATGCGCAGAAGCGTACGATGTTCTTTCAGACTCACAGAAACGTCCGGTGTATGACCAATATGGTCACGAAGGTTTGCGAGGACAAGGGCATGCAGGCCACGACTTTAACTCGATGAATGTTGAAGATATTTTCTCAATGTTTAACGACATTCTTGGAGGAGGTCGCGGCGGCAGAGGAAGGGCTCGCCCGCAGCAACGGCGTGGGTACGACCTTGAAACTTCTGTAGACATTACGCTAGAGGAAGTGCTTACAGGTACTGAACAAGAAGTCGATTTCACAAGAAAAATTGTATGCGAAACATGCACGGGTTCTGGAGGAAAACCTGGAACATCGCCCCAAACATGCACCACTTGTGCTGGGCAAGGGCAAGTTGCACAAGCCGGTCTAGGTGGAATGTTCCGTATGGTGTCAGCGTGCCCACATTGTAGTGGTCGTGGTTCGGTCATTACCGAAAAGTGTGACGAGTGTCACGGACAGGGTCGAATTCTGAAAGAACGCAAACTTTCTGTGAAAGTTCCAGCAGGAATTCACCATGGGCAAGCGGTGCGTATTTCTGGAGAAGGCGAACCGCCAGATTGGGAAGCATCGCCAGACGGTTCAGGAACACCCGGTGATTTACACGTTGTAGTTCGCGTAGAAGAAGACGAGCGTTTTGAAAGAGATGGCGACCATCTTATTCAAATCACACCTGTGGCGTTTACACAACTGGCATTGGGCACAACCATAGAAGTCTCATCTATAGATGAGACACACAGTGTCGAAATTCCTGCAGGCACGCAAACGAATGAAATATTCAAGGTTGCTGGTGCTGGTTTGCCAGATTTACGAACCGGTCGAAGGGGTGACCTTGTCGTAATTGTGCGAATGGCGGTACCGACAAAATTGAACGATGAACAACGATCACTTCTAGAAGAGTATGCAAAAACAGAACAGCTCCCAGTGCATGATTCGGAACAATCATTCTGGGAAAAACTGAAAGGTGCAGTGACTGGAGGGTAACTCCAGCACGTACAAGAGGAACAATTTGATGACAAATCCCGAAACAACAGAAAACATAAATAGCGAAGAAGTTGTAGAGCAAGAACTTTCAGAAATAGAATTGCTTCAGCAACAACTTGAAGAAGCGAACGAAGCAAAACTTCGCGCTCTTGCGGATTTTAAAAATTATCAGCGCCGCAGCGTTGAAAATGAAATCCGCGCCTCCTCAAGTGGCAAGGCACAAGTTGTTCGTGCAATAGTTCCATCGCTAGAACAAATAAACATGGCAATCGAACACGCTGGCGACGACTCTGTTGTAAAAGGTTTTCAGATGGCTCGAGATGCTCTTATGCAAGGGCTCGTTGAGTGTGGTGTTACTACAATATTTCCTGAAATCGGCGATGAGTTTGACCCGCAATTACATGAAGCACTTATGCGACAAGATTCAGAAGACTTGGAGACGGATCGCATTGTTATGGTGATGCAATCTGGTTTCCAACTTGGTGACATTGTTATCAGCCCTGCAAAAGTGGCTGTTAGTTCATAGTAATGCCAACGTACGATTATCAGTGTCAGAATTGCAATCACGAATTCGAACTTTTTCAGCAAATGTCTGATCCAGTGAAGAAAAAATGCCCAGAGTGCGCGACCTTAAAATTAAAACGTCTTATTGGCGCAGGCTCTGGCATCATGTTTAAAGGCAGTGGTTTTTACGAAACTGATTATCGAAGCGACGCGTATAAAAAAGACGCCAAAAAAGCACAAGACTCTACCACTGGCAAAAAGAAAACAGATGCCAAATCTAAAAAAGAAACGAATCCAAGTTCGCCAACCCCCAAGAAAGACTAGCATCTCCACATGCCACTCCGGTTCCAAAATAGAATTATAGATCACCTGTCCCACGACGGATACCGTCCAACTCACCTGCGCGCCCTTGCGCGTGAGATGCGAATTTCGCATGATGATAAGCCTGCGTTTGATGAAGCGATACACACTGCAACTGAAAATGGTTCAATCCTCATTGGAAATGACGAATGCATTCGATTACCCGCATTGCCTGATGAAATTGAAGGCACATATCGTTCAAACAAACGCGGCTTTGGTTTTGTAAAACCATTGCAAAAGTTTCGCGAAGGCGACGTGTACATAGCATCTGGTTCACAAGGCGATGCGGTTTCTGGTGATCAAGTTCGTGTTGCAGTGTCGCAAAAAAAAGGTTGGAAAAAAGGGCTGGGCAGTTCAGGGAAAATTCTAGAAGTGCTTACGCGAGGTCGTGCCGAATATGTTGGGACGTTGTTTAAACGAGGCAAAGGCTGGCTCGCGCAACCTGACGGCAGAGAATTGCACGACCCAATCATCATCCGTGATGCAACTTCAAAGAATGCAAAAGCAGGCGATAAAGTGGTATTCGAAATGCTGCACTATCCTGAAAAAGATTATTACGGCGAAGGAGTTATCACGAGCGTTCTTGGTGATGCAGGGAGACCAGATGTTGAGACACAAGCGGTAATCCTTGCATTCGGCCTACATCAAGAGTTCGATGAGGAATCGAAAATTGAAGCTCGTAATGCAACGAAGCATTTTGAAGAAACTGGCGACGACGACCGCGAAGATTTAACAAAGACGTTCATCTTTACCATTGATCCGCCCGACGCAAAGGATTTCGATGACGCAATAAATATTTCCTACGATAGTGATAGACAAGAGTGGGAACTTGGCGTGCATATCGCTGACGTTGCCAGTTTCGTTACGATTGATTCTGCACTTGACAAAGGTGCAATTGAACGCGGAAATTCTGTGTATTTACCACGCCATGTCGTGCCAATGCTCCCAGAAGTACTGTCAAACGGAGTTTGCTCTTTACAAGAAGGCGTTCGACGCTGGGCTAAATCCGCGTTTATTCGTTTCGATAAAAAGGGCAGAGTCGTTGGACAGCGTTTTAGTAATTCCGTTATATGTTCAGAAAAACGGCTTACATATATAGAGGCGCAAGCACTTATTGATGGCGATGAAAAAGAAGCGCGTAAGAACACAGTAACTGGTGGCGAGTATTCAACCCAGTTACTAGAAACACTGGCACTTGCTGACAGATTGGCCAAAACTCTTCTGGCACGAAGACGAAGAGATGGCATGATTGAGTTACAGTTGCCAGAAGTTGTCCTAGAGTTTGACGAAGATGGACACGTTATTGATGCACACCCAGAAGACAGTGCATTTACACATCGAATCATTGAAATGTTTATGGTTGAAGCGAACGAAGCAATTGCTCGATTGTTTGCAGGTATAGATATCCCTCTTCTAAGAAGGGTACACCCTGAACCGAAGTTTGGCGACATGGCAGAGCTTCGCCTTTTCGCTCGAAGCGTGGGTGTTGGAATGCCCGAAGAGCCAGCCAGAGAAGATTTGCAACGACTGTTGCAAGCCACAAAAGAAAGCGACTCTACGCGCGCTATTCACTTTGCTGTACTTAGAACTCTCACTCAAGCAAAATATTCACCGTCCGAAGAGGGACACTTTGCGCTTGCTAGCGAACACTACGCTCACTTCACAAGTCCTATTAGAAGATATCCTGACTTAACCGTGCACCGCACTTTGGGCGCATACCTTGTTCAAACCGATAACGGTACGAATGTAAAGGGAGGTAAGTCAAGGAAAAGTCTGATACAAAATATTCGAGACGACAAGCGTATCCTGCCCCTGAGTGATCTCATTGAAGTTGGAGACCGTTGTTCTACAACAGAACGCAATGCAGAACAAGCAGAGCGATCACTTCGAACGTTCTTAGTTCTTCAGTTTTTGCATGACTCGCATCTTGGCGACGAATTTTCTGGAATTATCACAGGGTTCTCTTCGACGGGAGTCTTTGTTTCCCTAGAGCGCTTCCTCGTTGAAGGACTCACTAGATTCGATTCCATTTCTCGTTCATCGAAACGTAATGACCGATGGGTTCGCCTTGAGGGAATGGGTAGGATTGTTGCAGAAAAAAGTGGCGCCGTGCTTTCAACAGGCGACAGAGTTACTGTGCAAATATCAGCAATTGATTTACCGACTCGTCAAATGGAACTGAGTATTGTAAAAATGCCTGATAAACATATCGAAGATGTCATAGACCCAGATGTACCTCCAACAAAAAAACGTAGAGGCGGGAAAAATTCCAAATCGAAGGGCAAGGGCAGAGGGCGTAATCGTAGGTAACCCCTATCATGAGCAAAACAGATTAGGAGTTTTGCAATGAGTGACCTAGGTAATATCGAATCGATCCTTTACGAAGACAGAATTTTCGACCCACCCGCAGACTGCAGTGCAAGAATTGGGGGTGCGTATATTGGTTCTATGGATGAGTACAACAACATGTACAAACGTTCCATTGAAGATCCTGATGCTTTCTGGGGAGAGGTAGCAGATGAACTCGACTGGTTCGAACGTTGGGACACCGTGCAGTCTTCTGGTTTCCCTGATGTTCGCTGGTTCGATGGCGGCACAACAAATATGTGCCATAACTGTATTGATAGACAAATCAATATGGGGCACGGTGACGATACCGCAATTGTTTGGGAAGGTGAACCTTGCAAGGGCACGCCCGAGGTGCGTACACTTACTTACTACGATTTACACGCAGAAGTGTGCAAGTTTGCAAATGCATTGAAAGCGAAAGGCGTGAAGAAGGGCGACGTTGTCACTATTTATATGGGTATGGTTCCAGAGCTCGCTATTGCGACGCTCGCGTGTGCAAGAATCGGCGCGCCGCACTCGGTAATTTTTGGCGGGTTTTCCTCGCAAGCAATTGCAGATAGAGTGGACGATGCAAAGAGTACAGTGGTCATTACATGCGACGGGTCATGGAGAAGAGGCAGCGTAGTGCCACTGAAAGATAATGTCGATGCTGCTGCAAAACTTACCTCGTACATTGATACAGTCATTGTTGTAAAACGGTGTGAAAATGAAATTGCATGGACAGAAGGGCGAGACCATTGGTGGTCTGAGTTGTGCGAAGAACAAGAGGAAGATTGCCCTTGCGAACATATGGAATCAGAGGATATGTTGTTCCTGCTGTATACAAGCGGTTCCACTGGAAAGCCAAAAGGAATCGTTCATACAACTGGTGGGTATATGGTGTACACATATCTCACGAGCAAATGGGTATTCAATTTAAAACCGGATAACGACCAGTTGTACTGGTGCACTGCGGATGTTGGTTGGATCACTGGGCATAGTTATATTATTTACGGCATTTTGCCAAACCGCGTACCAACATTAATGTACGAGGGTGCGCCCAATTTTCCAGACAGCGATCGCTTCTGGGATATTGTCGAGCGCCATAAGGTGACGCAATTTTATACTGCGCCAACAGCGATTCGTGCCTTCATGAAGTGGGGAGATGAGCACCCAAACAAGCACAATCTTTCTTCTTTGAAAGTGCTCGGTACAGTCGGTGAACCGATTAACCCTGAAGCATGGATGTGGTACCGCGAAATGATTGGCGGCAACAAATGTCCAATCGTAGATACATGGTGGCAAACTGAAACAGGTGGGCACATGCTCACCCCATTGCCTGCGGCTACGCCAACAACACCAGGTTCATGTACGCAACCCTTCTTTGGTATTGACGCTGCTGTCGTGAATGATGATGGTAGCGAAGTAGGTGAAAACGAGGGAGGGTTACTTGTGGTCCGTAAACCGTGGCCTTCCACATTGCGAGGTGTGTACGGTGACCGTGACCGTTTTATTGATACATATTTTGCACGCATTGATGGCATGTACCTTGCGGGCGATAGCGCACGGCGAGATGAAAACAAAAACTTTTGGATTATGGGTCGAATAGATGATGTTATAAACGTTTCGGGCCACAGGTTGGGCACTATGGAAGTGGAGTCAGCACTAGTAAGCCACAAATCCGTGGTAGAAGCTGCAGTGGTTGGTGTTCCACACGAAATTAAAGGCACAGGAATCGCAGCGTTTTGTACTCTTGCAAACGGATTTGAACCATCCGAAGAATTACAGGCATCGTTACGGGCACATGTTGGAAATGAAATTGGCGCGATTGCAAAGCCAGACATTTTGAAGTTTACAGACGCACTTCCAAAAACACGCTCAGGAAAAATTATGCGTCGTTTACTCCGCGATGTTGCAGCTGGAAAAGAGTGTAATCAAGATGTGACAACACTTGAAGATTTAACTGTACTTGCAAAGTTACAAGCCGAGGATTAACTGTACTGCTGGAATTGCAGTTCCGCACACTAATTGATCACCGCAGACCACAAGGTCTGCGGTGTTTTTTTGTATTCGAATTCGACCTATTGAAACATCGCGTGTACCTTGCAAACTCAGTGGGTCAATATGCGAGCTCTCTTGTAAAATGCTGGGGGGAATGTTGTGCTTCGTGGTAACCCGAAGACTTGCAAGGTGACCGGTATGCACTGGCACGCGAAATGAAGTTGCAGTTGCCACGCAACCAAACAATTCTTGCAAATCATTTGCGATAGATTGTTCTTCTTGCGTAGCATTTTCGTGTGGCAGAATATTATGTTGCAATTGACCATGAAACAATTCTTCTGAACTGTTCTGCTCCAGAGCTTCTACTCCTCGCCTTCCAGCTCCTGAAGCAGATTGCATACAAGTAGCCACAATGGAATGGATGATGCACTCTTGGTGCAACAGATGCAAAGCTTGTGCAATAAGCGAAGCCATACAATTTGGAGTACGAACTTGTTTGGTTGTCGCTTCCTGCACTGCAGGTAATGCGAGCACAGTTGCTTTGAGAACACGGCTGCAATCAACTACCGGGCCATCAAATGGTAATGAATCAAGCGGGGCTGCAAGTACGATGCGTTCAATGTCTGTTGGAATCGCATCGGATTTGCAAAGCGGAATAGGCGCGCAACCTTGTTTTTGGAGTTCAGCCATACATGCTCTACCTACTACGCCGTTTGCTCCAATAACTGCAATCTTCATGGTTGGTATTTTAGACTCTCCATCATTCGATACAATACACACATGGCAAATTACACAATTGTTGATGGCGCAAGGGTTGGAGTTCTTATGGGCAGTGCTTCGGACTGGCCAACAATGAAAAAGACAAGCGATACACTTGCCTCGTTCGGTGTGGTGCATGAGTGCAATGCGCTTTCAGCGCATAGAAACGCTGATTTTGTCCGTCAATACTTGGCGGAAGCAGATAAAAGAGGCGTGGAGCTCTTTATATGTGCTGCAGGCGGGGCCGCGCATTTAGCCGGAGTAGTCGCTGCGCATACCGAAAAGCCGGTTTTAGGTTGCCCCATGCAAGCTTGGTCGCTTGACGGAATGGATTCCTTGCTTTCCACAGTACAAATGCCAAAAGGCGTGCCAGTTGCAACCTTCGCAATAGGTGGCGCTGGAGCAACAAATGCGGCTCTTTTTGCGGTTCAGATGCTCGCGGTATCCGATTCTGGTCTTGCAGAGCAGTTTTCAGCGTTTCGAGCGAAACAGGCTGAAACAACAACTTCTTTAGAATAATCAACTTTATTCTTGCTTTTTGCACGTCCGAGAACCACAATAACGGGTTCGCGACTGCGTTCTGTATTGATATAAATCAAACAGTGCCGATTCATGCGAATGAATAGGAATTACGCCGAACAAAAAGCGCCAGTGGTGGCGTATATGAGAGAAGACCTTTGGAGCTACATCAGAAATGAAACATATGAAAACAACACTTATCCTAAGCGTGGTGACAACCATCGCAGCAACCACATTTGCCAAGCCAAAGAAATTTGACGAAGTAAATGAGGGCTACACCGAGGTCATTTCAACCATAGACGGCTCAACTCCGCTCTTTGGTCTTTGGAAAAACAGCAAAGAACAGCAATTGCTCGCTGAACTACCGCGAGGGTGGGCGAACAAAAAATTCTTCATCGCCGTTACACCAACCGCCGGTGTTCGCTTTGTTGGCTTGCAAGGCAACGAAGCATATGTATACATGAAAAAATTTGGCGACCGTATCGCATTTATTACACCCGAAATTTCAGTTCGCTCATCTGGCGACCAGGCATCGAAAGATGGAGTTGACGCGTCATTTACAGATACAGTCTTGATTGACGTACCAATCGTCGCGACAGGACCAACTGGTCAGCCAGTGATTGATCTGGACAGTTTGCTTGTAGGCAACGCATCAAAAATTGCTGGCAGCGTTGGCAATGGCGCCAATCGCAGCCTTGCAACACTTTTGAAAGCAAAATCCTTCCCGAACAACTTGGAAGTTGCTTTTGAAATGCCTGTGTCCGGTGGCAACCTAAAGAAAATTCATTATTCAATAAGCGAAGTACCTGAGCGAGGTAGTTATAAACCACGAAAAGCTGACGAGCGTGTTGGTTACTTCGGAACAACCTTTAGAGACTTAGGCCAATACCACAACGAAGACAAATGGATTCATTACATCAATCGGTGGGATTTGCAAAAACGTGATGCTAGCCTTTCATTAAGCCCTCCTAAAAAACCTATCGTGTTTTATGTAGAGCACACTGTGCCTGTTCGCTACCGCCGGTGGGTCCGCGACGGCGTTCTGTATTGGAACGACGCATTCAGGAAAATTGGAATCGACAGCGCTATCGAAGTCTATTACCAAGATGCAGCAACAGGTGCGCATATGGATAAAGACCCTGAAGATGTTCGGTACAACTTCCTTCGTTGGTTGCACAACGATGTTGCAACAGCAATTGGCCCTTCACGAGCGCACCCTATGACTGGTGAAATTCTCGATGCAGATATCGTTCTCACAGACGGTTGGATTCGAGCATACTGGCGTTGGTACAACGAACAACCAAAAGCATCTGAAGCAATGGCCTCGTTAACTCCCGAAGACATTCAATGGTTAGAACAGTACCCAGAATGGGATCCACGCATTCGGATGGCTGACCCAATGGAACGCGCGGCATTATTGCAAGCACGGGAGAACGGTACTGCTCCAGATGCTTCAACAGACCATGTACTCGCTGGCGATGAAGACCTTGCAGCAATCGCAGGCTGGCTAGGCGATGAGCACCGGCACTGTCTTGCAGCGCACGAACTTGCAAACCAAATGGCGTTTGCTCGATTGGGACTTGAAACATTAAACTTTCTTGAACTTGGTTCACCAGTCGAAAACGACCGTGCGACTGCGGATAAACTTGACGGCATTCCAGAGTGGTTCATCGGGCCGCTTATGGCAGGTCTTGTTTGCCATGAAGTTGGTCACACACTTGGATTGCGACATAACTTTAAAGCCTCAAGTCTATACACTCTCGAAGAAATTAACTCTGTAGATATCCGTGGAAAGAAACCGTTTACTGCCTCTGTTATGGATTACAACCCAGTAAACTTCAACATGGAATCTGGCGATGTACAAGGCGATTTCGCAATGATTGGCATTGGCCCCTATGACTACTGGGCAATCGAATACGGGTATACAACTGGTGATACTGCTGAAGTGCTTGCACGTGCAGGCGAACCAGCAAACGCGTACTTGACTGATGAAGACACTAACGGACCGGATCCACTCGCTAAGCGATACGACTTTAGTAAAGACCCGCTGACATATGCTGAAAACCAAATGCGAATTGTAGAAAGTTTGCGTGCAGATCTTTTGAACCACTTTGTAGAAGATGGCGATAGTTGGTCAAAAGCTCGTCGTGGGTATGAAACAACATTGCGTATGCAGATAAGTGCAGCAAGCATGATGTCAGATTGGATTGGTGGCGCGCATACAAATCGAAACAAGAAGGGCGACTTTGGCGACGAAGATATTGCGCCAGTACAAGTAGTTCCTGTTGCGCAACAGCGAGCCGCACTTGCATTTATCGTAGATAATATTTTTAACGAAGAAGCATTTGCTCTTTCACCGCATTTAATCACACACTTCAATGTTGATAAATGGTACGAAGGCGGCGGTGACAGCGGCGAAGCTACATGGCCCATCCACGACCGTATTCTAGGTACGCAAGCATCCATGATTACATCTATTCTTGCGCCAAGTCGTTTACGTATGGTTGCAGATAACGAATTTATGGTGGCAGCAGATGAAGACGCGCTTACTGTGGCAGAAGTGTTCCAGACTCTAATGGATGCAATCTATAGCGATATGGATACAAATGGTTCATGGACAAATAGGCAACCAATGATCTCATCATTCGACCGTAATTTGCAAGCGGAAATGGCCAACCGATTAGTCGGTTTGTCGACGGGCAAAGTTTCACAGTCGCGCGAAGTGCGTTCACTTGCGTTGTATCACACACGCCAGTTGTACAATGACATTGGTGAACTACTTGATGATAGTAATGGATTAGATACATATAGTTTGGCGCATCTTCAAGACTTGCACGAACGCCTAGGCAAAGCCCTTGATGCTGTGTATACGATGTAACGTACGGACCAGACCCTTGTATCCTATGCGAAGATGAACTTTAACTCGCCACCTACTACGCCCATTGATTCGATGCAGGAATGGTTTGACGAAGCAAACATGTTACGTCCAACCCCAAACCCTTTGGCGATGGCCGTATCTACTGTAGATACAAAAGGCGCACCTTCCTCTCGAATGGTCTTATTGAAGGGCTTCGATGCGTGTGGTGCTGTGTTTTATACAAATTACAACAGCGACAAAGCTAGCGACATCCAAGAGAACGATCAAGTCTCTTTGCTCTTTCATTGGGACGACATGCAAAGGCAGATACGAATTCAAGGGTGCGCAACGAAAGTATCACAAGAAGATTCTGACGAGTACTTTTCGACACGTGCAAAACTGAGCCAAGCAGGCGCGTGGGCTAGCGAACAATCACAACCTTTAAAAAATAGAACTCTGTTAATGGCAAAGGTCGCCGCGCTTACTACGAAGTGGGTCGGGAGGCAAATTCCAAGACCAGAGCATTGGGGTGGGTATCGAGTTTCCCTTGACACTGTAGAATTGTGGCAAGGGCACGATGGAAGATTGCACGATCGAATCAGGTATGCATGTACAGACGGCAAATGGTCTTGGGATCGATTGCAACCGTAGAATATATAGGGGTCAGGTCCTTTGTTCCATCAATCGTTCCCTAACAACGAATCAGAAATCATAAAGAGGTAAGACCCTTGAGCACCTACCTTGTGGACCAGACCCGATACAGACCCTTTACTCGCCAAGTAATCGCCGAGCTTCAGCAAGTAATTCAGCAGGCAATATTGGTTCGGGCGGTGTTACAGGCCGCTGCATTTTTTCTGCAGGTGTCGCTAGTGGCTTCGGTTTTGCTTTTGGTTTTGGTGCGTTGATGCGCGGTAGGGGAGTCTTTTGCAATTCTTCTAACGCTTCAGCATCTATACCGAACTCACGTTTCCATTTTTGTGCGAGTTCAGCTGAAAGTCCACTTGGTCTTCGGACATGTTTTTTCTTCGGCGCTTGGTTGTCATCGACAAGAGCTTGCAAGAATGCTGCTGAACCAATGTGTTGCGCACCACCAGCTTTTATAGAACGAATAATTTCGCGGTCGCTTGTAACAACCAAAATTGATCGTGAAGAGGATGAAGCAGCAACGCGGTCCATAATTTCATCGTCTGCAGTGCGTACAGCCCCAGTAAACACGGTTTGGTAATTTGGGCCGTTGGCGCTGTTTTCAGCGGGTGTTCCATCGCATACAAACGTGGTATTTTCACCCGCCCACCGGCTCGAATTGATCAAAGAAACCAAGCCTTGGATGCCAATTCCGGCAGATTCCGGCGGTAAAATGCCAGTTTGGTGGAGTACATTCCAGGTGTCTATCATTACTTCCATGATTTTGCCTAGAATAACGGTTCTGGCGAGTTACGCAAACAGTTGCTAGTAAAGAACTTAGACACATCGGCTTTGCCCCTTGCAAGAGAGCCGTTTTTGCGTTCTAATACGTGGCTCAGAACTGTTTTTTCAATAGAAGGTAATCAAACATATGGCAATTCGAATCAAAGCTAGACAAAATGAATCCGCAGGGCAAATGCTCCGTCGATTCAAAAAACTTTGCGAGAAAGAAAACCTAACCAAGGATGTAAAGAAGCGTCAATACTTCGAAAAGCCATCCGAACGCAAACGTCGTGCCCGTCGCAAGGCAGAGTCAAACCGTTACCGTGAGCTACACTTTCCTAAACAGCGCTCAAGTAGCTAAGCACAGGTAGTAAACCTTCTACATTTTCACAACTCATCATGAGATTCGAAGCGCAATTATGCGACCGAGTCTTTTTCGTTTTACAAAGAATGCGATTTACAAAATCGCACAAAGCAGATAACTGGAACGCGAGTACCGCGTTACCAACATTGGAGACTTACAAATGAATCTTTTCATGCTAGCCCAAGAAACAACAGTATCCAGCCCGTGGACGCTCTATTGGATTGCACCAGTTGGGGCGGTTGTCGCTCTCATAATGGCGTACGTATTCAGCCGAGGCGTAATGGCCCAAAGCGAAGGCGAACCAGAAATGATCGAGATTGCAGAGCATGTTCGTTCTGGCGCAATGGCGTATCTCAAGCGACAGTACAAAGTTGTATTTGTTGTGTTTGTAGTTCTCGTTGGTATCCTTGCTCTTCTTGGATATGCTGGAATTCAACCAATCTGGTCCGCTCTTGGCGTTCCAGTTGCTGGTCTCCTTTCGGGTTTGTGTGGTTGGTTCGGTATGAAAATGGCAACCAACGCTTCCGCTCGTACCACATGGGCTGTGAAGAAATCATTGAACGATGGTTTGAAAATTGCTTTCCGCTCTGGTGCAGTCATGGGACTCGTCGTAGTTGGTTTTGCTCTCCTTGACGTTTCAGTCTGGTTTTACCTTTGGAACGAAGTACTTCCAGCACGCGATGGCGGCCTGGTTGAAATTACATCTATCATGTTGACATTTGGTATGGGTGCTTCAACACAAGCACTATTTGCAAGAGTTGGTGGTGGCGTCTACACAAAAGCCGCAGACGTTGGCGCTGACCTTGTGGGTAAAGTTGAAGCAGGTATTCCTGAGGATGATCCTCGCAACCCAGCTACTATCGCAGATAATGTTGGCGACAACGTTGGTGACGTTGCTGGTATGGGCGCTGACTTGTACGAAAGTTACTACGGTTCAATTCTGGCAACTATGGCACTTGGTGCTGCAGCTGCAATGAGCATTGCAAGCGTAGAAGGCTTTGGATTAAAACTAGCAATTGCACCAATGGCACTCGCTGGTCTTGGAATTTTCTGTTCGCTCGTTGGGGTTTTCGTTGTTCGCGCAAAAGAGAATGCTTCCTTTAGTGAACTTCTTAAAGGTCTTCACAAGGGCGTGTATGTTGCATCATTCCTTATCGCTGTTCTTTGCGGTGGTTTGTTCTACTACCTCTTTAAAGATGTAGTAGATGTCCCCGGATTTGTTTGGTGGGGTCCTTGGGCATCTATTATTACTGGTTTGCTTTCAGGTCTATTGATTGCATACGCAACCGAGTATTACACATCGTACGAACACCCTCCAACACAACGAATTGCTGAGCAAACAGAAACAGGCGCAGCAACAGTAATCATTGCTGGTATTGCAGAAGGCATGATTTCAACATGGGCTCCATTGATAATAATTGTTGTTGCAATCATTGCTTCCTTCGGTTTTGCAGGTGGTAATGAAAACTTCCTACTCGGCTTGTATGGCGTAGGTATTGCAGCCGTTGGTATGTTGAGTACGCTTGGTATTACTCTTGCGACAGACGCGTACGGTCCTATTGCGGACAACGCTGGTGGTAACGCTGAAATGACAGGGCAACCAGCAATCGTTCGCGAACGAACAGATATGCTTGATTCCCTCGGCAATACAACTGCAGCGACTGGTAAAGGTTTCGCAATTGGCTCAGCTGCATTGACAGCGCTTGCGCTTCTTGCTGCCTACGTTTCAGTTGTGCAGACAAGTCTTGACAAGAAAATTAAACAAGACGTCGCATTCGTTGCTGAAGCCGAAAATACTATTAAGCACCTTTCAAACGGTGAGTTTGTTGTAAACCACAATGGCGATACATTTGCTGGGTTACTGGTTGGTTCAAACAACACGCAACGCGCAGTTGAAGCTCTAGAGTGGGGCGAAAATGGTCTTGCCGCTACGCTTAACTGGATTCCAAATGAAAACATGCACACTGTTGCATTGAACGACAACGATCTTTCATTCCACCTTGTTCCTGCACATAAAGCAGAAATTAAGCAGCTCTTAAACTTTTACGAAGTAACCATCATGAACCCAAAAGTTCTTGGCGGGCTCTTCCTTGGTGTAATGCTTGCCTTCGTCTTCTGTGCTTTAACTATGAACGCTGTTGGGCGTGCCGCATATCAAATGATGCACGAATGTCGGCGTCAATTTGGAATCATGAAAGAAGCATTTAAAGCAAATGGCATGAGCGACGAAGAAATCAAAGATCCTATGCACTGGCCTAAGAAGGTAATTGTCAATGGGCATCAATTCCCAGACTATGGCGAATGTGTAGACATCTCTACTGCGAGTGCGCAAAAAGAAATGGTTGCTCCTGCGCTTCTTGCGATTGCAGTTCCGATTCTTGTTGGTCTCATCCTTGGAGTTGGCGGCGTTATGGGTTTACTCGTAGGTGGTTTAACTTCAGGCTTTGCGGTTGCTATTTATATGGCAAACGCAGGTGGTGCTTGGGACAATGCCAAGAAGTACATTGAATCTGGCAAGCATGGCGGCAAAGGTTCTGATGCGCATAAAGCGAGTGTTGTTGGTGATACTGTTGGCGATCCGTTCAAAGATACATCAGGCCCAGCACTTAATATTCTTATTAAATTGATTGCAATCGTATCGGTTGTATTCGCAGGATTAGTAGTTAACTTTGGTCCTACAGTTTCTGGTTTCTTAGGTCTTTAAATGACTTCAGATTCTACTACTTTGCATAATAAAGAAACCCCAACTTCCGGAGCATTTGCTTCGGAAGTTGGGTTTTTGTTAGCAGAGCGACATTGCGAAGATGTAGCGATTCTAAACGTAACTGGTCTAAGCCAAGTATGCGATTATGTGGTCGTAGCTACGGGCACAAGTGACAGGCAGATGAAATCGGTTGCTTCTGAAGTATCAAAGTTAGGCAACGAAAAGAACTTTCCGGTATTTCGAAAAAGTGTAGACAACGATGCAACCTGGATTGTTGTCGATTTTGTTACT
This sequence comes from Phycisphaerae bacterium, assembly GCA_018665385.1. Classification (GTDB taxonomy): domain Bacteria; phylum Planctomycetota; class Phycisphaerae; order Phycisphaerales; family SM1A02. The sequence goes on from JABJDN010000085.1 coordinate 16,341, forward strand.
GTTGTTGTGCACTTGTTTGAGCCACAACGCAGGGCGTACTATGATTTAGAAGATTTGTGGTCAGATGCAAAACGTGTTGAAGTACCGACCGAATCTGCAACGTAAATTCTAAGGAGAAACAATAATGGTTATTCGACGAATGAGTCACTGTTTTATCTGGCTCTGTTTATTTGTGTGCACATCTGTCGCGGATGAAGTGCGGATTTACACAGGCTCAATTGAAGTGCCTTCCTTGGGACCACTTGAGATGTCACTCGGTGTTGCAGAAGGCGATGAGGGTACATATCTATTGCTAACAGTGCCAACGCAGGGTGCACAAGACATTCCATTGAATGCTACCTATATGGAAGGTGGTGTACTGTTTGCAGACTTGCCACAAGCTGGTCTTTCTTTCGAAGTGAAAGAAAACAAAGATCAAAGCAAACTTACAGGTGTAATGCACCAAGGACTTGATTTTCCTGTCGATTTTGTACGGGTAGAAGCACTGCCAACAATTGAGCGGCCACAAAACCCACAAGGACCATTTCCTTACACAGAACGTGAAGTTACTATTTTGCACCCCGATAATTTTTTGTTGCAAGGCACACTTACTATTCCCGAAGGAAAAGGGCCATTTCCATGCGCAGTTATGATAAGTGGTTCAGGGCAACAGGATCGAGATGAAACGCTGATGGGTCATAAACCGTTTCTTGTTATCGCTGATTACCTAACTCGAATTGGTATCGCGGTGCTTCGGTACGACGACCGTGGTGTAGGCGGCTCTGTTATGGAAGATTACGGATTACTTAGAAATGCAACAAGCGTTGATTTTGCAACTGATGCAGCGTTGAT
>JABJDN010000084.1 GCA_018665385.1 Phycisphaerae bacterium
ACGAGCGTTTTTGTAGAGAGAAGAGAGAGTTTGTGACGAATGCCGTCGAGCCCAAGAAACCTACAAACTAAGTGGGTCGGCCCGTAGGCGGTCCCTTGTGTGTTGCTTTAGTTACTTGGGCTCGAGAACACACATCTGTCCACACTGTCTATCGGTAACTGAGCAACGTAAGTTAAGGAATCCCTGAAAGAATTTTCAGTGACCGATAACTAATAAATTGTCGAAAAAAAGTACGTTCTGAGGCTATGATGCTGTATATGGATGCCCAGACGCAAGTAAAAGTTCGCATAGGTGTTGTAAATTTTTTCAATGCAACACCTCTTATTGAAGGAATATCTACGATTGAAGGGGTTGAACTGGTTCCAAAAGTCCCAAGCGAATTAGTCGGTTGCCTTGAAAGAGACGAAGTAGATATCGCGCTTGCTTCTTCGATTGATTACCAACGTTGCGATATTACACTTGGAATTATTCCGGTTGGTGTGCTGAGTTCTGATGGCGAATCGCTGACGGTGAAACTTTGTAGCCGAATTCCTTTTGAAAAGATAACAGAGGTGCACTGCGATTCTGATAGCCATACATCTGTAGCGCTATTGCAAATAATTATGAAAGAAGTGTTTGGTATCGAACCTAAACTTGTAGACAGTGATATCCGTTCACTTTGTACTTGTAATAGTGAATGGCCTGAAACCGTTTTAATAATTGGTGATAAAGTTATTACAAGTGGTTGCGAAACAGAGTACGAATATTCGTTAGATTTAGGTAAGGCATGGAAAGAACAATACTCATTACCTTTTGTTTTTGCGACATGGTTCGCAAGAGAAGATGTTGCATGTTCAACCTTAGAATTCGCTTCGGTGATTTTGACTAGGCAATTGGCTTGTAATGCACAACGTATAGAGCAGGTGGTGTCATCGAATGCGTCTGGCAGAGGTTGGCCCACAGAGTTAGCCCTTGACTATGTAACAAAACATATGTATTACAAATGCACCCCCTCACATATTGAATCGTTGCAGTTGTTTTACGAGTTAAGTAAGAAGCACGGCATATTGAATGAAATACAACCGATCCGTTTATTGACAATCTGATTGCATGCCTATTTCTCCACGATTTCATGTACGTCAGATGTTGGAATTCGCTCTGCAAGTGGAAAGAGCGCCTGAGAATATTCGGCGAAAGCAAATGCTAGCAGCAGAGGAATTGCTACACGAGATTGATGACGAGGGGTTGTATCCCATTGATTATGTGGTGTACCGAATTACAGCGTATCGGAGTGATTCGGCGAACGAAGTGATTCTACTTGGCAGTGCGTTGCGAGGAGATCTTGTTGCTCTTGTCGCTAGAGTGAGCAGAACTTTGCAGTTGACTGATGAAGGTATGCTTTCGGTTCAAGAAGTGGCAGAACAATTACAGATTTCAACTCGAACTTTGAGTCGCTTACGTTCAGAAGGTTTTTTGATGTACTGGGTTGTCCAAGGCAACGGTAAAAAGAGATTAGGTTGCTCCTCGCAGATGATCGCTGATTTTGTTTCACGCAATAAGGATCGCTTAACTAGAGCGTCGGCTTTCTCGAGATTATCGGAAATTGAGCAACAGGATATTATTGAGTTAGCAATGCGATACAAGGGCGAGAAGAAAACACTGAGTGAAGTTGCAGCGGAGCTTGCAAGAACTTCAACTCGAGGGCACGAAACTATACGTGTTCTTCTTCAAGAAACAGGGCGTACATCAAAATCGCTTCCTCAACCATCTAGGATTACGCGGAGTAACGCAAGAGCAATCGAAGAATCCCTGCAAAGCGGGGCATCGTGGGTTGACCTGTCTTCGGAACATAATCGTACTCCGGATGCTATGCAGAAAGCAATTGCCCGGCTGAGAGCAACTCGCTTGAAACAAATGGAAACTACATTTGTAGACCTAGAGGTTTTTGCTAGAGTTGAAGCCGAAGAAGTAATTTTGGGTGCACCCGCTGCAAGAAGTGTAGATCCACCAACATTGATTCTAGATTCACTACTTTTTTCTCATTCTGATTCTGAGCCTGAAGAAATAGCGGTAGTTTCAGCAATGCATTTGTTACGGAGGCGCTCCGCTGTAGCAATCAGCGGATTGAAGTACGCACCATCAATTACAGTACTTGATCGCATAGAGACAGACCTACGCTGGTCGTTCTTGCTGCAGCAAAAACTTATAATCGATGCAATGCCTGCTGCCCTTGCAGTGGCAGTGCAATACGTTGGTAGACCCTTACACGAGTTACCGGCAAATCGCTTACTGCCTTTGTTAGAGCTTGTAATTCAAGTAGTAGGCAAAGCATGTGCAGAAATGAACCCTTCAACTGGTCAGACTGCAAAGAGAACGCCTGCATCGGTTCTAGATCGTGCGTTGCCGATGATGAAGGCATTGCGAGACCCTACTCGTGCGGCTGCAAAATACAAAGAGATTCAAATTCACTGCCCATTTCATGGGGTGGTTCCATGGTCAAATCTACTCCCGACTACAAATGTGTACGAGAGTGCTCAAGAGAATTCAGCGCGTATTGGGAAAATGGTTGGCTTAAAATATGGGTGGCTTGGTGTTCCAATGACTGTGTTAGAAATTGCAGATGTGATGGGCGAAAAGCCAACGAGTATTTCTAAGCAACTTCTACGCTGGTCATAACATACATAAAAAAACCCACTGGATGAAAAAATCCAGTGGGCTTTTGAATTGAGTGTTGGGCTTAACGTTTCGAGAACTGGAAACGTTTACGTGCACCAGGCTGACCTGGTTTTTTACGTTCAACGCGACGAGGGTCACGTGAAAGATAATTGTTGTCACGTAGAACACCATCAAGCGATGGGTCAAACTTACCGAGTGCGCGGGCTAATCCAAGAATAATTGCGCCTGCTTGCCCTGTGTAGCCACCACCATTTGCGTTCACGTAAATATCAAGTGAACCTTTGGTGTTGGTTTTTTCTAGGACATTCATGATATCTTTGTGATCACGAAGTTCTGAAAAGTAATCGGTTAAATCTTTTTTATTAACGTTGAAAACGCCTGTGCCCGGTTTAATACGTACGCGTGCAACTGCAGCTTTACGTCGTCCGGTTCCCCACCACCAATGGCCATCTTTTGGAGTTTTTTTTGCTGCGGGAGCGGTTGTTGTTTCGGTTGCAACTGTTTCAGTTGCTTCAATAATTGGTTGATCTTCTGTCATGTGTTCGTAAGCTCTAGGAGCCCCTCTTGAGAACTGTGTGTGTGCGATTGCCGGACAAGTAGGCAATCAAAAAAGTTCAATCAGCAAGCAAGCGCTTCTGGTTGTTGGTTAGCGTGTGGGTGCGAGTTTCCGCTGTACACCTTTAGGCGACGGAACATGTCACGGCCAAGTTTTGTTTTTGGAAGCATTCTTCGAACGGCTTGCTCAATTATACGCTCAGGGTGTTTCTCAATCATATCGCTGTATTTATGCGCTTTGAGACCGCCCGGGTAGCCACTGTAAATGAGCTGTGTTTTTTGCTCAAGCTTTTTACCTGTCATGACAATTTTTTCAGCATTAGTCACGATGACAAAGTCGCCAGTTAATACGTGTGGAGTCCATTCAGGACGGTTCTTACCCATAAGGTGTGTGGCAATAACTGTTGCCATACGACCAAGAGTTTTACCCTCAGCGTCTACGTGTCGCCATGATGGCTCGACTTCACCTTGTTTTGCAAATGTTGTTTGACGTGGCATAATCTAATTTCCTTCTAGGCCCTCAAATCTACAGGGCGAACATGGGAATGTATCGAAATCCACCCCTTTTGTCAACTCAATAAGGGTACCATTTGCCTATGAACAGACATCGAACACCATTTGTAAAAAGTGCTTGGGCCCTTATTATTGTGCTAACAGCAGGCATCGCGTATCTGCAAACGCTGTCAGACGCTCCTATAGAGGGTACAGACGAAACTGCAACTGCTAGCGTGGAAGACCCAGCTGGATTAGTCATGGCTCGTATTCAGGCAGAAATAATGCTTGGCATACTTCCTGACGACCTTAAAGAGGGCGAAGTCGCTGAACTAACGCAAGCAATCAACATAGGAACAGTTACTCAAAGGCAGTCTTTTATTGCGTTCATGATTGCACTTGGGGAAACAAAAGAAGCCGAAGAAACATCGCGTTCATTGCAAGAGAGCCTTCTTAAAGATGGCTTAACCCTGACAGATTCACAAAGTGCAGTGCAAGAGCAACTTGATATTTTGATACACGGTGGCTCACTGCCTGAAGACCGCGAATCATTAGAAACTTCTCTTGGCTGGTTTGGAAAATTGCTCGAAGCCAACCCGACTGAACGTGCAGCAATGGAGCAGAAAACAAAAGAAAAGGGAAGTACTCTTGGAAAAGTGGCTGGTGTGTTGTTTACACTTTTTGCCTTAGGGTGTATTGGGTTAATCATCGCAGTTGTATTTGCATTTTCCGGAAAATTACAGAGCGGTTTGCAATCACAACAAGTTCAGCATGGCATTTACGCTGAAGTGTTTGCAGTATGGTTGTTTGGTTTTGTTGTACTGATGCAAATTTCCAGTATCGTTGCGGAACTTGTGTCGAGCGGGAGCCTTGTAGTTGGAATGCTGTGCTCACTCGTTGCATTCTTTTTAAGTGTGGTGTGTTTGTATTGGGCAAGAATTCGCGGTGTCTCTTGGAATCAACTCAAAGACGACATTGGTTGGACAAAAGGCGAAGGCGTACTAAAAGAAATATTGTTCGGTATTGCAGGCTATGCAATGACTCTTCCGATTTTGGGCGTTGGCGTTTTGCTTACACTTCTTTTAATATTCATCCAAACTTATTTTGCAGGAGGTAGTGAATCATTTGGTGGCTCAAGTAGTGGGGCGCATCCTATCATTCTGCAAATTGCAGAAGGCGGAACGCTCATACGTGTACTTGTGTTACTTCTTGCTGCAGTCGCTGCTCCTATTGTTGAAGAAACATTTTTCAGAGGCGTGTTGTACCGCCAGTTGCGTTCTTGGAGTGAGCGGTGGGGTAATGCGATTAGTATTTTGATGAGCGTCGCGCTTGTTTCGTTTATTTTCGCAGCAATTCACCCACAGGGTTGGGTAGCGATTCCTGCATTGATGGGTATAGCAGTTGGAATGAATCTCATGCGTGAATGGCGTGGCTCACTTCTACCTTCCATGCTTGTACATGGAATTAGCAATGGCATAGTTACTTCTGTACTGTTTTTCTTGCTGAGTTAACTAATTGAAAGCGTTGGTCTATCAGTATTCGATGCGTTTGCAGCGCTTACTAGATTGTCACACACAGTATCTAGAGCAGTAGACATCGTTTCATTGATCGCCCAGTTACGTAGCGGTTCGCCGGTATCAGCAGCGATTCGCATAACTGGATGAATAGGTATTCCGCCGAGAAATGCAATGTTCATCGCCGCAGCCATTTGTTCTCCGCCACCTTTGCCAAAAATATCGTATTCTTTGCCATCGTCAGCAACAAAGTAGGACATGTTTTCAACAAGACCGAGCAACGGTACACCAAGTTGCTGGAACATACGAACTGCGCGACGCGCATCATCCTGTGCGACTACTTGGGGCGTGCAAACAATAACAGCACCAGATAATGGTAACAATTGCGCAAGGGATAACGGGACATCTCCAGTTCCTGGAGGCAAGTCGACGAATAAGTAATCAAGTTCGCCCCATTTAGTCTGTGTAGCAAGTTGATTAAAGGCACTGTGTGCTCTTGGTCCACGCCAGATTAAGGCTTTGTCAGGCTCAACCATTTTTCCGATTGTCATGACCTCCACTCCGTGCACATCGAACGGTAGAAGCAAGCCATCTTCAGCTTTTGATTCTTCTTGATGTAAGCCTAACATCGTGGGCATGGATGGTCCGTATATATCGCCATCAAGTAAACCAACTTTGGCTCCCTGCCGTGCTAGGCCAACAGCAAGTATTGTCGCAACTGTGGATTTCCCTACGCCGCCTTTGCCTGCTCCTATTGCGATAATTTTTTTGACGTTTGGCAGTGGGTTGCCAGCGTCATGCACTCGCTTGTTAGCACTGCGTGAGTCCACAGTGAATTTCACGGTAACTGCTGCAACTACTTCTTTGTTTTCTTGTGCAGTTGCACGAATTTCAGCTTCAATTTGCTCACTGAGTTTCTGTTGAAACGCGGGCTCACTCGTATTGAGTTCAATTTCAAGTGTAATATTATCGCCTTCTGGCTTGATATCTTTCACCATTCCAGCGGTCACAATATCCTTTCCTGAATCAGGATCAGCTATTTTTCGTAGGGCTTCGCGTAAGTTTGAGGGTTGTATGGGCATTTTGAACCTTTCTTCTCTGATTCGTGGCATTATATAGAGGTATTGGTTCGTTGATTGTCATTATTCAAATAAGGAATCTCCATATGAAACTACATTTTGCCATTGCCTCAGCCGTTTTAGCCTCCGCCCAGATATCTTTTGCTACTGCTCCAGCCGACGATCTTCTCGCAGGTCCATCAATTGTTGAAGAAGAAGTGAGCCAGAAAGATATGCTCAGCAGAAAACTGCAAGAAACGGGAAACAAAATAAATCTAAATTCACGTGAGCAAAATCGAATTTGGCTTGCAACAATTCGTGCACTTGAATTATCAGGGACACAACAAGACACATTGGAAGTTTTATTGAAAGAAGTCCAGTCTGCTCAGCTAGCATATCAACAGGAACATGGAAAAGAACTGAAGGCATTGCGAAAAGAACAAGTCGCGGCAAAGAAAAATGGAGGGGGTGCTTCCGTTGGCACTTCTGAAAAATCACACAAGCGTATGATTGAATTGATGGAACTTGCGCCTAATGTAGTTACATATCAAGAGCAGGCATGGGTCATACTTACCGATAGTCAACAAGTAGAGTTCAGGACTAATTATCAAACACGTGTAGACGAAGAGCAAAAAAAACGAGAGGAACGAATGTTGCAAAACGATCCTATGGGTGAAAAGCAGCGTGGATCCTCGCCAACATCCCCAAGTGATTCTGATAAGGAAAGTGGGAACAGAGGCAAGCGTGAAATCCAAAATGATGGAAACATAGACGAAGCATCATTACGAAGAATTCGATTTTTGCGTCGTTTACAAAGCCTAAAGAAAGATTAATTTACTCTCTACCGGAAGGAATTCGCCCAGTGGGAATCCGTTCTGATTCCAAGTTTGAGCGTTCTCTGTTCTGGAAGTTATTTTGGCTGGAATGTTGGAGTGGCGTATCGTCGATAGCTGTTTCACTGTTCTTTGGTTCGGGCAAAGCATATTTGCAGCTGGGCAAGTGAACTACATTGGTTTCAACAGAAACGCCAACCATAGATTTTGCCCAGGCTTCGACAAGCGCCTGCATAAGTTGGAAATAATATGCATGTTTTGTATCTAGTTCATCCCATCCTGCTTCAGGCGTATATCCATAGGTATCCCACAGAATAATCCCTTGTATTTTATGTACTTGCCCAGTTGCATCAGTCCATGCAGCTTTCATCGCACCATTTACATGCCGGAGAAAAACGTCATCTGGAATAAAATAGGAATGGTCTTTCCCTTCGCCAGTGAACCGAGGTGAAACAAACACATACACAGGTATTTGACCAGCTGCGGATTTTAAAACACTTTCAATATGCCTTTGCGCTCTTGCAGAAGTGTCTTTGCCGCGATTGCTATCGTAGATATCTGGGTAGAGCCCATTGCATTGCTTGAGTAGTGGGTCTAGCGATACGCCTTGTGCCTTCCATTTTTCTCCAGTGTTTCGCAGCAAAGGTAAGCCCCAAAAACCCCACTGTGCATCAGGAAGTGTGTTCTTCGCAATTTGCATGGATTCACCGTACACAGAGATTATTTCTTGCAATGCTTCATGCGTAATTGTTTTTGAGCCAAGCGTTTGCCACCATGGTTGCTCGTAATCCAAAACAACTGGACCGCAATATCCACTCGGGAGTCGTTCAAGTACCCATTGTTTGAAGTGGGAAATGTTTTGCTCAGTGATCTCGCCTGATGCATTTGTATCAACACCACCGTGGTATGCAATTGGAACCCGTGTTATGCCAACACTGGTTGTATACGCAATAGTGTTTCGTCCTTGGTTTGGCGCAGTCCACTTAATGGCGTTGTAGGCCTGAGGGTTCCAATCAGCATTGGCGTCCAGTGCGAAAACGCTAAAAGTGGCAATCAACATAGTGAGGAAGGTGTTTTGCATAGAATAGTTTTACCATATTGAGGTAAATTGCGGGGGTGATACGCTCCAGTTTACCGATACCTTGTATGTACTCATTAGGGCCATGGAACGAACAGATGTATATCTTCAACTTGTCACGCAGAATCCGCTTCTTTTAGCGCCGATTGCTCTTTTTGTTGCTCTTTTTGTTGTTATACCTCTTGATAAGAGACTCTTTTTCAGCCTTATGATTCTGGTCCCTTGGCTATGCGTAGCGCGCTCCGCAGGTTTAGGTCCTATTGCTGCAGCAGCGAAGTTAAGTTCGGGTGGTGCATATTTGCTTATCGCTTTATCAGCACTCACGCATCCTGGGCCAAAACGAGAAATACCAGGTATCGTTTGGATGTTCGTAATCGTTGCTGTCATGGGTATATTTTTTGTTCTTACTGTGCAAGAACAAACGATTGCAATCGTGCTTCGCGTGCAATGGGTATGCGTAACACTTGCTGGCGTGTTAACTGCTCGCACAATTGTTTCATATTCAGATTTAAAGCGTATTATCGATGCACTTACTGTGGGTGTCGTCTGTGCACTTGCGTTGCCAATTTCGAGTTTGATTTTATTCCCTTCCGAATCCTTCTTGCGTGGTGTTGGTCGATTCCAACCTTGGGGTTCAAATTCAAATCAGACGGGTATGTTGTTTGCTTTAGCAACGCCATTGCTTGGGTATGCGGCATTGTCATTCAAGCGAATCTCGTTCCGACCGTTTTTCTTAGGCTTACTTGCGTTAACAATCGGCATGGCTATTCTTACAGGCAGCCGCCAAACCATGGTTGCAATTATCATGGTCATGTTTCCAATTTTGCTTGTAGTTTCTAAACGCCCCATCATGATGATGCTTGGTCTGGTAGTTGCTGCAGTTGCATTGCCATTTGTATTCTCGTTAGGTGCAGATGCAGACCTAGAGCGATTTGGCTCATTGGAATCTGGACGTCTAAGTATTTGGAAGGCGTACTGGACATCAGTATTCCCTCAACGGCCATTGTTTGGATTACTTGGAACGAACGGCGAGTCGTATTTCAAATCGCTTTCAGAAGTAGGGCTACACCCGCATAACGCTTGGTTTGACTTGATGTATGTAGGCGGAGCAGCATTTGCATTACCAATGGTCATTCTCACTGTGTATTCATCGTATTGCGGCTTCATGATTTGGCGGTCTCGCAAGTTGCTTCCAGGAGACCCTTTGCTGTACAGCATTATTGTTGTGCTGTTAGGTGCGATGTATTTTCAAGGATTGTTTAACCAAGTTGTGTATTGGCCAACGTATACATGGTCGTATTTGCATGTAGTACTTGCGAGTATCTTTATTTGTATGTGGAAAAACATACGCGAGGGTTATGTTGACGATGCGCTGTACGATGATGAACCAAGCGAAGATTACTTTGAAGAAAATACTTTCAACGATGAAGAAGAATTCGAAGATTTTAGTGATACGGCTTCACCTTGAAATTAGTTGATGCGTTAACCGTGAGAAGCCAGCTCGCTCTTGTTTGGACAACATAAAAAACCAACTTGCCAACATGTACAAAAAGCCATAAAGTCCAACGGCAACGAGAACTCCTGTCCAGTTCATGCCTTCACCGTTTATAAAATATTTGCCTACGAGTAAGGTTGGAGCGATCGCAACTGCAATCATGAGTGGCCTAAACATTGGAGCGATAATGGTTCTACAACGTAGGCCTACCTTTGGCGCAGTTACTTTTGGCATGATAAACATATGAACTACAAGAAACACAGAAGAATACGCAATCGCCGCACCCGTGAAACTAGTGTCTTTTGGAAGGAAGAATATAAATGCGATCGATAATATCGGATTGAAAATGCCTCCCGCTAAAACGTATGGCGCGTATTTTCGAATAAATCCCGCGCCGTAAAATAGTTTCATCCAGCCGTCTGATATTGCTCTGCATGTTAGACCAATCACCATCAGTTTTACAAGAATTTCTGCTGGCGGTAACACTTCAGTTGGGTTGTCGATGCTTCGACCAACCCACATGCGAAGTAATGGTTCCGCTAGCACAAATACGACGACCATCGCGGGGAACGCCACAAAACTCAACATGCGTGTGCTATGCCGGAACATGTTGTGTAAACTTGACTCGTCTCCCGTTGAAGAAATCCGTGCACTTACAGAATCGAGACCGAATGTAAGTCCTAATGTTGCCATTCGTATGTAGCTGACCATTCTAAGTGCAAGCGAAAAGACAGCGTTTCCCCAAAGCCCAAAAAAGATATTCATAATGAAGTTCGCAATGCGTTCGTGCAAATTCATTGCAAGCACAACACTACTATTCCATCCGAATGTACCCAATACTTTTTTTATCGTTTCTGGAGTGGAGCCTCTAAACACAGGGGTCATTCTCCTATCGATAAGTACCACGCCACCAATGAGTAATATGGTGCAAGCTATATTTACGAATAGCACAATTGTGCCGTACATAGTTAATCCTGCTGGAATATTAGTTACATCTAGAATTAAAAATGGAACAATCGTAGCGATTAGATACGCACTTCGTCGTACGACGGTCCAAGCGTTATGCCAAAAGAATTGCTCTCGAACGATGAGCATATTGATTGTAGGTGCGAGCAGTACAATCAAAAATGTGGCAATCCCTTCACATCCAGTTATCCATTGCGCAGGCCGTATCCATTCCTCGCGGATATTTAACAATGGAATAACGGCAATGATGACGCCAAAAATTATTGCTGTCAGAATTGCTACTACCGTGCATACTTTAAAGGCAGCTGCGTAACTCTGTTTAAATTTTCCGTTGTCGCGATCGTGCCAAGCAGCTCCGAGTTCGCGGACCATCGAACTTCGCACCATGTCTTGCAGCATTGTCCCAATGCCGACAGACGAGCCCACAAGACCGAGTAAACCAAACCCATCCATTCCCAGCCATTTAATTTGAAGCGGGACAGTGGCAATTCCCATAGCCATAGTGGCCATAAGCCGACCATAATTCGTAGAAATGCGGTAGAGGCCTTTTTTCTTCTCAGATGGCGTATTCGCTTTATCGCTCGACATTATGGGACCTTGTAGGACTACGAAATAGCTGTTTCGCGAGATTGAAAATGGATTTGCTCTTGTATTTCATCGATAGGGTGTTAAGTTTATCTTATAGGGAAGAATAGATGTTACGTATCAAACCACAGTTACAGTTCAATTTATATATCGCTTTTGTTGCAGGCATTCTGCATGCCACACAATTGCATGGCGATTGTGTTTGGAGTTTCGACCAGCAGATGCAGTACGACACTGGAGAAAACACTACGGGTGTGGATGTTGGTGATTTTGATGGGGATGGATTCCCTGATCTTATAGTCGCGAATCGTGAAACGAACGACGTTGTGGTTTTGAGGAATGACGGGCTCGGCAATTTTTCTAACCACTCATCTGTTTTTATCGGTGGCATACCTAGGTACGTAGTTGCTGGGGATTTAGATGGCGATGGCGATATCGATGCGGCTACTCCAAATTGGGAGTCTGAAACGGTTTCAATATTACTAAACGATGGCAAAGGTATTCTCACGGTAGTTGCTGAGTTACCTTTTCGCAGGCCGAGTTGTATCGCAATTGGCGATTTAGATGACGACGGAGATTTAGATTTAGTTGTACCTCATTGGGATCCAGATGCTTCGAGCGGTGGTTCCAGCCCGGGTCTCACAAGTGTGATGCTCAATAACGGCGATGCTACGTTTGTAGAATCATCGCTTGTTACTATTGGCATTCAACCACGAGGTGTTGCGATTGGAGACCTTGATGGCGACGGAGACCAAGACTTCGTAGTGAATAACTTGTCTAGCCACTCCATTACAATTGCAGAGAATATGGGTAACGGCATCTTTATCGAAGCGATTACTTTCGACGTAGGCGAAGAACCTCGATACGTAGCAATTGGCGATTTAAACCAAGATGGGCTTAACGATATTGCAATTGCACATAAACGTTTTGATGAAATGTGGATTCTTAACAATGATGGCGGGATGTTCTTTTCAGTAGCATCAGTTTCAGATACATATAGCAATCCCCACTCGATTACGATTGCAGATTTAAACAGCGATTGTAAACTCGATGTCATCACATCGCATGTTGGCGGTCCATGGGTATACGTATTTGTCAATGAAGGCGACAGTGCCGTCGCAAGCACAATCGAAATCCAATCGGACAATGGACCTGCGCATGTAATTGCATCGGATTTGAATGGTGATGACAAGATTGATTTGATAACAGCAAATACAAATAATGGTTCGGTAACTGTGCATCTGAGTGAAGTAGAGCAAGTCGATTGCTCAACTTGCATCGCAGATTTAAGTGGCAACGGGGTTGTAGAAGTGATGGATATCATTGCCATTATTGAAGACTGGGGCGATTGCCCAGCAAACTCCTGCTGTCCGAGCGATTTGGTTGTAGATGGTGTAGTTGAGGTGAATGACCTCCTTGTCATAATTGCCGCGTGGGGCACGAATTGTTCACCAGAGCCTCGATTATTGAGCGGTCCTCCTTCTCCTGGGCAGAAGTAGACTTACTTTTTATTACACATCGTTTTCGGAAGAGACATCTGCTATATTTGTTGTATGAGTTCTCCCGAGCAGCACGCTGTCACATTTTTTATGATTGGATGCCAGCGGTGCGGAACAACCTGGACCGATGCCGCGCTTCGCGCACACCCAAAGGTGTATTTGCCCGAGCAAAAACAGTCGTATTTCTTCGATCGTAATTACGATAAAGGAATTGAATGGTATCTAGAACGATTTCAAGGGGCGGAAGAACACCACACAGCAGTTGGCGAAATTGCTACGGGGTACTGTTTGCTTGAAGCTGCTCCATTGATGGCGAAGCATTTTCCAGATGTAAAACTTATGATGGTTATGCGTAACCCAATTGAGCGAGCGTATAGCAATTTTCAAACACGACAAATTGAATCTGGCTGGAGCAGTTTTGAAGAGGCGTTGGAATCGGATCCTGATTTGATTGTTCGGGGAGAGTACATCGACCAAATTGAATGCCTGATGCAGTTTTATGATAAAAGTAATGTTTTGTTTATGCTGTACGACGATTTGCATTTCCATGATAAAAAGTATTTAGATACGATTTTGGAATTTTTAGGAGTTGACCCAACTCTAGAAAATAAACTCATCGGACAGCGTAAAAATGCAGCAATGTTTCCAATTTTACGCAAATGGCTTCATCGTTTAGGTTTAAAACCAGTTGTGAATCTAATGAGCAAATCTTGGATTGGAGATTCAGTCCGTAGGAGCCGAAAAAACAAAGGGAAGGCTTACGAACCTATGAATGATTCAACAAAAGAAAAGTTAGCTGCGCACTATCTACCTTACAACGAACGCCTTTCTACTTTTTTGCAGAGGGATCTTACTGCTTGGAATGCGAGCCAATAAATGAAAATAGGTGTATTTGTATCAGTAGTTGCGGGGCAAAAAGGATTTGAGAATAATGTTTCGGGACATATCCAAGTGCCGCTACGAAGCATAGAAGAATTGCGAAAGGCAGGTCACGAAGTTCATCTGATTACAAACGAGTTTGGGCCAGACCGTTCTTTGCCTTTTTGTTTAGATAAAGATATGGACATTCATTTTGTATCAGACTCAAGAGACCGAAAAGGAATTCTCGAAAGAAAAAGTCGACAAGGGAAGGGGATAAGCAAATTTAAATTACTTCGTCAAGTAAAAGAAATTAAAAGAATTTGCAAAAATCAAAATCTTGATGTGCTTCATTTGTATGGATACAATCGAACTGCGCACCTTGCAGGCGGTCTGAAATTGTTTGGCTTAAAGACTCCTGTGTTTGTGACAATTTTCGGTACATTTTTTCCTGAGCGATTTTCGTTTTTAACACAGAGATTGTGGAATCGAATCGATGGAATTTTTACAGCAACAGATTATGTTAAAAATAACTTAAAAGCTGAGGGCTTGAAAGTAAAACAAATCAAGCATGGGGTTATTAGAGACCTAGTTGAAGAAAATGAAGGGGCTACAGTGAAGCCGAAACATCGCGTGCTATTCTGGCGTGATATGACAGTAGAGAATGGTGCGGATGTTGCTCTTGCTGCATACGAAAATCTGGCAACTTCTTACCCTGAGATCGAGTTTACATTTGCTGTTCGACCGCATTGGGCCCCCATTGAAGGTGTAGATGAAATTGCAAGCAAGTACGACAACATTACTGTGCATTATTTTCCTTATAAAAGTGGCATCACTATGCCTAAATTATTGATGGAGTCTTTTTGTGTTGTTATGCCCATTAGAAGAATGAGCATCGACCCACAGTTGGTTATTGCTGAGACACTTGCAACGGGTATCCCTGTTATCGCTACCGATCAGCGTTCAAATCCCGAGTTTATTGTAGAAGGTGAAACAGGGTTCTTAGTTCCAATTGGTGATATTGACGCTACTACAAAGGCTCTAGATGCGATTCTTTCCGATACTGCAAATGCTATTGAAATGGGGAATAAAGCAAAGGCTGACATTGCTTCTCGATGGAATTGGAATTCCTACGCAGTCGAGTTAGTAGAAGCGTATAACACTGTGCTCCTGTGAATAAGAAGACAAGTGGTACCACTCTGCAAGTGCGTCAATTCATTCGAAAGTACGCGGGCATGAAACACCCGACAATAGCCTAAAAACTGCTGTTGTTTGCTGCATTTGAAGTGTTCTGTCGAATTAGTTGTAAAGGTCTTGCAATTAAGCTTTCAAGTCACTAAAATCGGTCGTTTCAGCGTATTTTTCGCCAAATCCTCTCTGCTGTGGGGGGGTTACATACAACTTTTTTTGGAGTTTCACATATTATGTCAACAGGAAGTCTTATTGCCCCGCACGGCGGCACTTTAGTAAATAGATTCGCAGAAGGCGATCTTGCAGCAGAAGCCGCATCGTTACCAAAAATTACGCTATCAACGAAGCAAGCCTGCGATCTTGAAATGATTGCAATCGGCGCATTTAGCCCATTAACAGGCTTCTGCAAGAAAGCTGATTTTGAATCAATCTGTAAAGATATGCGTCTTGCTGACGGTACAGTTTGGCCAATTCCAATCACCCTTGCAGTTGACGAAGATGTAAAAAACACATTAACTGAGGGCGGCAAAGCGGCACTTTATCACGCAGATGGAACATTCATGGCAATCGTTGACTGCGACGAAATCTATACACACGACAAAGCACTCGAAATTCCAAACGTCTTCGGAACTGAAGACGAGGCACATCCTGGCGCTAAGCAAGTAATGGATGAAGGCGAATGGCTTGTTGGTGGCGACATTCACGTTGCTACTGTTACTCCTGAAATTGAACCAGGCGAGCAATTCACTGAATACCGTCTTGCACCTGAAGCAACACGCGCTGATTTTGCATCACGCGGTTGGAACACAGTTGCTGCGTTCCAAACTCGTAACCCAATTCACCGTGCACACGAATATCTTTGCAAATGTTCACAAGAAATTTGCGATGGTCTTTTAATTCACCCACTTGTTGGCGAAACAAAAGAAGGCGACATTCCTGCGGATGTTCGTATGGATTGTTACAACACAATTATTGATAATTATTTTGTACGCGATTACACAGCTCTTTCAGTTATGCCAGCAGCAATGCGATACGCTGGTCCACGCGAAGCGGTACTTCACGCACTTGTTCGTAAAAACTACGGTGTAACACACTTCATTGTTGGTCGTGACCACGCTGGTGTTGGCGATTACTACGGTACATACGATGCGCAAAATATCTTCGATAACTTCACAGCTGAAGAAATTGGAGTAACACCACTTAAATTTGAACATGCTGCGTACTCAAAGAAAGCGCAAGGCATGGTAAGTTCAAAGACTTTCCCTAAACTTGAATGCGACCAAATCTTCTTGTCAGGAACAAAAGTCCGAGCGCTTCTCGAGCAAGGTGAACGTCCGCCAGCCGAGTTTTCACGTCCTGAAGTTGCAGATGTACTCATTGAATGGGCAACATCTACAGTAACTGCATAACTAACCCCGGAATTACCGAATTCCATATTTAGGAAAATACAATGGCTGAACAAGTAGCTACAAACATTACATTTCACGAAGGCACAGTGTCTGCTGAAGAACGCTTGGCAAACATGGGACAAAAGGGTGCAACTCTTTGGTTCACAGGTCTTTCAGGTTCTGGCAAAAGCACAATCGCTGTTGCAGTAGAGCAAGTACTTTTAAACCGTGGAAACCACGCGTACCGTCTTGATGGCGATAACATCCGAATGGGTCTTAATAAGAACCTCGGTTTCTCACCAGAAGACCGTACTGAAAATATTCGCCGAATCGGTGAGGTTTCAAAACTGTTTGCTGATGCAGGTGTGATTTCAATCGCAAGTTTCATTAGCCCTTATGCTGAAGACCGCGATGCAGTTCGTGCATTGCACGCTGAAACAAACGTTCCTTACTTCGAGTGTTACATAGATTGTTCACTTGAGGCGGCAGAAGAACGTGATCCGAAAGGACTTTACAAGAAAGCTCGTGCTGGAGAAATCAAGGGCTTTACAGGCATTGACGCACCATACGAAGAGCCAACAAACGCTGAACTTCACTTGAAAACACACGAAGATGATCTTCAAACATGTGTTACAAAAGTGATTGAATTCATCGATGCGCAAAATTTGAACGCGTAATTGTTCTCATTCACAATTTAAAAAGCCTTGGCGCACGCGAGTGCGCCAAGGCTTTTTTTGTGTTTTCTTGTGCGCCTGGCACAGGCGTACCAGAGCCTATGCGCCGCCGTTTACTACGACGTCGTCGAATGTTTCCATGGTTGCTGGTGTGATGAGACCACCAGTTGGGCCGCCTCCGCGGAATTGGTCAAATGCATTTCCTGAGTTAGGACTCCAATTATCGGTATGTACCTGATCATTTGATGCTTCTAAAAAGATTGCATTTGGGCCTGCAGAAATCAAAATATACCGACCTCGGCTTGTACCCCAGGCTGCACCATTTGTAAATTCATTATTAGCGTTGGACGGATCAATTTCCCAAAACGTTGGGTGGGCAATCAAGAGCGTAAGCCATGCGATACGCTCTTCGTTTGATTGGTTAGTCTCGCTGAGTAAACTACTGTTTGAGTTCAGTGCATTATCGACGAACATACTCATGCCGGGAAGGTCGTATTGCGGAAGCGGGTTGTTAGAACCAAGAGCAATAATAGGTCCGCTTTTTCGGACAGCTCGCAAGTAAATAATTGGTGTATCCCAAGAATCGACCAGCGCTGGAAAACTGAACGCACTGGCATCATTTGTATCGAATTCTGTATATTCCAAATCGCTTGATTTAGGGCTGAAGTATGGTTCGTATACTCGACCGTTAATCCACGGTCCTTCGCCGAATCGAGTCGGATTAAACGATAGGCTCCAGCCATTCATAGTCATCGTTGGAATGGCAGTATTGTCTTCGAATTCATCGAATTCATTTACAACAGTTGACGTGGAAGAAGAACTTTTTACTCGCGCTCCACCCATGAGTTCGAGCAATGCATTCTGGGTTGGAGTTATTGTTGTGCCGTCTATGACTGAATCGGGCAGGATGCCAGGGTATCTGCCATGGTCAAGCGCAAACTCATCGCATGCTCTGCCAAAGGCTTGCATGAGCGTTGTTGTTTTAGTTTTCTTTGCTGCTTTTTGCACGCCAGATAATGCTGCGAGCAGAATGCCAGCGAGCACTGCAATAATCGCAATAACAACCAGAATCTCAATAAGAGTAAAGCCAGTTCGACGGTAGTTTTTTATGTTTCTCATGAGCGTTATTCCAAAGTGTTCCTAATCAAAAGCTTACGGGGCTTACAAAAGTTCAGTATCGCCACGCTCATCCGCATACACAGAGTACGCTAGGAGTGCTTAATTTTCAACCGAAACTCCGTAAATTGCGCCTAAGAAGTGAGGGAGGATGTTTTTAATGAACTGTTCAACGCATTGGTTTGTATGCGCATCGTCAATACCCCACATGCAGCACTTTAAGTCAACATATTCTTGGTCGCATTGGATGCGGTAGGCATCGTCCGCAAGCAGAACAGTGTCAAGATTTGGTGATAACGCGGCTGTTGCAGCATTAAGTTCTGGTTGCCCAATACAGATAGTGGGGCGGGTTCGTAACTCAACGTGGTTCAAATACCACATGTCGGTGCAAACCAGAGGCCACGGTGGGCCAGCAATTTGGTTTTTCTCCATCCATGCAACTATTGCTTCTCCTAGATAGTACCCTCGTCTTCGGTCGCCGAGTTCGGCACGAAGGTGAGCGCCCACTACAATCGGCATAACATTATCTACATTTACAAGTTCATCTGGGTGTAACAAGTTTATAACTCCGCAAGTCTTCTTGCTGTTTCAGCTTCTATAAGTTCATCAATCATGGTTTGCATATTGCCAGACAGTACATCGACTAAATTGTAATTGCCACTAATTCGGTGATCGACAATTAAGTTGTCTTTGTATCTGTAGGTACGAATTTTTTCGGCACGGTTTCCAGAACCGATCATAGAATTTCGAGCTTCGGCACGCTCTGCATCAATCTTCGCTTTTTGAACATCGAACAAACGTGCTCGGAGCAATTTCCATGCCTTTTCCCGGTTTTGCGCTTGGCTTTTTGTATCTTGCATGCGTACTTCAATGCCAGTTGGTTCATGGATAAGGTGCACTGCTGTTGCAACTTTGTTGACGTTTTGACCGCCAGGGCCAGTTGAAGTTGTAATAGACTCTTTCACATCGTTCGGGTCAAGTTCAACTTCAACTTCTTCGGGTTCAGGTAAGACTGCGACAGTTGCAGTTGATGTATGAATGCGCCCTTGCGTTTCTGTTGCTGGGACACGTTTCACTTGGTGTGTGCCGCTTTCAAAACCAAGATTCGTCCAAACTCCTTCGACTGCGATTGACAGGATAATTGTTTTGGAAGTATCTAACTCTTCAATCTTCCAACCACGAAGGTGCGCAAATCGCCGGTACATTTCTTCCAAATCATTCGCCCAGAGTGTGGCTTCATCGCCTCCAACTCCTGCTCGTACCTCAAGGATAACTGAGCCTACAGACTGTTCTTCCGCAGTGACAAGTTGTTTTTGAATGGATATCGTTCGTGCAGTGAGTTTCGAGTCAAGTTCTACAAGTTCTTCTTTTGCCATTGACGCAAGTTCAGGGTCATCTCCTAGTGCAACTTCTTCGCATTCCCTCTGCTGGGCAAGTGCTGTTTGGTATGCATTGAATTGTTCGACGAGGGGAGCTATTGCCGCTTTTTTTATCGAAAGTGCTGTGACTTTTTTATGGTTAGTCAAAACATCAGGTTCGAGCAGTTGCGCAGATAGTACGTCGTGTTGTTGCACGATTTCAAGCAATTTTTCAACTACATTGTCAGAGATACGTTCGCTCATAATAGAGTGAAAGCAGGGTACCCCGAAATCATTAGCTTGTGCAGAGTGAAAAAGGTCTTACTTCTTTTTGTTCTGGAAGTAATTGCCTTTAAACTTGTTTTGGAACTTTTCTACTCGACCAGCAGCATCAACAAATGAAGCTTTACCGGTATAGAACGGGTGCGATCCAGACCAGATATCAACATGCATCTCAGGTACAGTTGCGCCAACTGTCATGACGTGCTCGCCGCGAAAGAAAACTTTGCAATCTGTGTGGTATGTAGGGTGGATTTCGTTCTTCATAATAATATGCTCCAATATCCCCTCATTAGTAGGGGAGCCCCATATTGTAGGTTTCATCAGCAATTTGTTCAACCCCTATTGGCGAATAGCGAGGTTTTGCTATAATTCCCCCCTCTAGTCCCCTATAGCTCAGTTGGTAGAGCGAGCGGCTGTTAACCGCTAGGTCATTGGTTCGAGTCCAATTGGGGGAGCTTTCAGAAACAGCCTAGACGTATATCTAGGCTATTTTTGTAAACTCTGCATCTACGTATAAGCGCCAAGAGCGATTGCTGTTGCTAACAGTGTGGATCATCTAGATTGATAAATTATTTTTTACAATGTTTTACGCAGCTTTTAAGTACACGCACAGCAATGACATTCTTACTTACCTACAAAACTTCACTCAAAACTTTTTGCACCATGCGTGGAAGATGCTGACTTGAAAAGGTAAACTATTTATGATGAAACAGATTCTGCTCGCGTTCAGTATTCCATTTGCAACGTTTGCCTATGGTCAACCGAATTTACTGGTGTCGGAATTACATACAGTTGCAGGAGATGAAACTATTGCTTCCTTAGTTGGTTCTACAGAAGGAGAAGCATTTTTACATTCAATTGAATCCAACAACCAGTGGATGCACGAACTTCTAGATAGTGGCCCAGTCGAACGGGGCGAAATTGTCATTCCTTTTCTTTATAGTCTTTGGAAAGAAGCACCAACACTTATGGAATCAGATGCACATCGATCCATGGCAACAGCATGCGCACTTGCAATGGGGATGCGCGACCTAGATGCAGAGTGGATGACAGACCGATATCTTTGGTACCGAGATAGTTGGGACGAAGGCATATTGAATATTGGGTACGGCGATTTAAATACATACGAACGAAGGTTTATTGCTCGCGGTTTGCAGCGTCCTAGCTGGACAACAGCAAACGCACTCGCTCACTTAAACGAACGAGTGTGCATTCCTCGAAGTCAATATGCGAAAGCTGCTTGGCGTTCTCCCTATCGAGGTTACAACGCTTTTGGGGATACGGTGCAAGGGCCAATGTATTACATGCCCTTCAAAGAATTGTGGGGAAGTGATGCTGAAATGGCGATTGAAGTTGGCGGAGTGTGTGGCTCGCTCTCGCATGTTGGTGCTGCTGCAGCAATAGCAGCTGGAATTCCTGCGCTCACGATGGGAGAACCAGGTCACTGCGCGTACGCTGTGCAAACAAAGCCACACGTATGGCAACCTGCATACTCGTTAAGTTGGAAACGTTCGTTGCACACTACTATGACACGACCGACATGGCCTTCATTAGAATTATCACAAATAGCGCATCTCGATGAAGCGACTTCATTTGAAGCGGGCGACTATCGCAGAGAAGCAGAATGGTACGAATCGCAAGGCGAAATACAACAAGCCAACAGCGCTTGGCAACATGCGTATCGTGTCAACCCATACGACGAAGCATTGTTCAAAGGGTATGTACAATTCGGCAAACGAAATAAAATGCCACGATCGTGGTGGGAATCGCTGAGCAGTGACATTCAGAAATCATTATTGCCAGAACATCCAGAACCGGCTTGGCATCTCCTTCAAACAGACGTGTTTCCTTCTTTACTTAAAGATACAAATATGAAGAAACGACTACGGGTATTCCAAACATATCTCAGTAACCTTGATGGATGGGGACCAGTGCGTTGGAACATTGAAGGCGCTTTCGATTGGGCATGGAAAGGAAAGAAGGGCGAAGTTTCACGGAAAGCGCTACTTGATATGTTGCTTACATCGTTAGTTGACGATCCGAAATTAGGTCCAGCGATGGTTGTTTGGGCAATGGAAAAAGTAAAAGATGATGAAGCACTTGCAGTTGCATTCGAATCATCCCTTCTTGAGCAGGTTGGCGGTGAAGGCGAAGGAAGAGCAGCGATACTTTCGCAACTTGCTCGGAATATGTTGCCTGCGGCGGCAGAAGAACACGACTTAGAAACTTTCCAACGCATTGGAAAGAAGGCATCAACTCTCTACGCACCCCGCGATGTAGCCGTTGAGCCTTTTGCCGGTGAACTACTGAGTAGTGGCGGAGCATTGCGGATATTCAATCCAGGTAACCGCTGGGATTCGCCAGATAAACACTGGGGTGTTCTTGAAGAACATGGGGGCTGGTTCCATACTGACAATGGGGACTTGCCTTGGTTTGAAGTAGAACTTCCAAAGTTCGGAAATTTAACTGGCGTTGTGCTTGACTCGCGTAGTGGTCAACCCGGCCGAGCTAAAGGTGTTCGTGTTTTAGTAAGCGAAGACGGCCAAGAGTGGAAACAGGTAGGTGAAACAAAAACTGGAAAAACAATGCAACGCATCGATCTTTCTGCAACATCTCCACGAGCACGATTTGTTCGTTTTGAACGAGATGGAAGTTGCATGCACTATCACCGAATCTTAATTTATGGAGAGCCTGCAAGTTGATGTTTCCTACTCTTTGTATAAGCGTGCTTGCAATGCTAGCGCCAGAGCGTGCAGCGTCATACTCCCAAGCGATGGATTTGGCGAAACGAACAAATCGATCAGTTCTGGTCTTTGTTCATGGAAGTGATTGGTGCATACATGGCGAGCGAATGAAAGAAAATGTTTGGGATACTTTTGAAGGCGCGAACCAAATCATTTTTGTCGATGTCGATGTTCTTGAATCTGAACACGAAGTAAATACAGCACGCAATGAAGGGTTTGACATAAAGCAAGTTGAAACGTATCCATCGATACTCGCATTTGATTCTGCTGGAATTCGTTTAGGTTTGCGAGCGGGTGCTACGTTACCAAAGGGTACAAGCGAAGCTAACAAAGTTTTGGAATCATTTGCGAGGTTGGTATCGCAAAGAATGACGCTGCAAATGTTTGCTGCCTCGGCAAAGGCTTCAGGCGATATGGCAAAAGAAACGCAAGTGCTTCATTTGATGCTCGCTCAAGATCTTTCAATTCTTGAAAGCGATTTGGTACGCTTGAAGGAGATTGACCCAGAAGACCCTACCGGAAAACGCCGGCGCGCAGAGTTCCAGCCTTTTCATCCATTTGTCGCACGAGCCACAAAAGATGGGCAAGAAGGCCGTGGCGAACAAGCAATTACACGGTTGCAAACGATGCTTGATGAAGGGGTGTACACATCGGAGCAACAAGCATGGATTCACAACGCAATGGGCTCGGTGTACAGGTATTGGGAAGGGCATGATATCGAGGCGGAAAAACAATTTTTACATGCAGCAAGTGTTGCACCAAGTTCAGTTCCGGGAATCGCAGGTGCACGGTTGG
The DNA here is from genome assembly GCA_018665385.1 of Phycisphaerae bacterium. Classification (GTDB taxonomy): domain Bacteria; phylum Planctomycetota; class Phycisphaerae; order Phycisphaerales; family SM1A02. The sequence continues at coordinate 23,137 of JABJDN010000084.1, forward strand.
CTGAAAAATTGTATCCAAAAAGTCGTACTCAATAATTTTTAATCGTGTAAAGAGGAAGAGTATAAATGAATCTAATTCTTGTGTTAGCAGTATTTGTGGTTCCGATGAATCCAGTTGGTCCAGTGCCGAGCGCAAGGCAACTTGCGTGGCATGATCGAGAAGCATACGCATTCATTCACTTTGGCGTGAATACTTTTTCTGGAATGGAGTGGGGGCATGGTAACGAAGACCCGAAATCTTTTAATCCAAGTGAACTTGATACAGACCAATGGTGCAGAATATTTAAAGAAGCAGGATTAACAGGTGTAGTGTTAACGGCGAAACATCATGATGGTTTTTGTTTATGGCCAAGTGCTTTGACAGAACACTCAGTAAAAAACAGCCCGTGGAATGATGGCGATGGTGATTTGCTTTTTGACCTGAGCAAGTCGTGTGAAAAATATGGTTTACATTTAGGGCTGTACATCTCGCCATGGGACCGTAACAATCCTCTGTACGGAACTGGAGATGAGTACAATGAATATTTTGCAAGTCAGCTCCGCGATATTCTGACGAACTATGGAACAGTAACAGAGGTGTGGTTCGATGGCGCATGTGGCGAGGGGCCGAACGGTAAGCGTCAAGTGTACGATTGGCCACTATTTCATAGAGTTGTCCGAGAACTGCAACCGGGCGCAGTTATGTTTAGCGATGGAGGCCCAGATATTCGTTGGATTGGAAACGAACAAGGGTTTGCTGGTGAAACAAATTGGTCAACTCTCAATCGTGATGATTTTTATCCAGGTGTTCCGAATAAAACTAAAGCGTTGAACGAGGGCCAAGAGGGCGGCACGCATTGGCTTCCTGGTGAAGTAGATGTTTCTATTCGTCCGGGATGGTTTTATCATGCAGATCAAGATGATAAAGTAAAAACCCCAGACAAGCTTATGCACATCTGGCTTGAGTCTGTCGGCAGAAATGCGAACCTGCTTTTAAACTTCCCAATCGACCAGCGGGGCCTTGTGCACGAGAACGATCAAGCTGCGGTGCTTGCGATGCATAAAAAAATAGAAACATTTACAGCAAACGATGTTGCACTCGGGGCGGTTGTGCGGGCTTCAAATTTTCGAGATGCATATCAACCATCTACTGTTGTTGATGGAAAACCAGATACGTTTTGGGCAACAGAAGACGGGGTAACAACTGCTGCAATCGAAGTAGAGTTTTCTACGTCTGAAGTTATTCATGGAATTGATATTGCTGAGCATATTCAACTTGGCCAGCGTGTTCGGTCGTTCGTTGTAGAAGCGCAAACGAAGAACGGCTGGGAAGAAGTAGCAAAAGGCACAACGATTGGGCATCGAAGGATACTTGCTTTTGATCCAATTTCTGCGACTGGCATCCGTATACGTATTACTGATTCACTTGGACCAATCACGATAGAAACATTGAACGTGTATGCCACGAATTCAAGTGAACCCAAAACGCTTGATGATGATGGTGGCTGGTGTTGGTTTCAAGATGAAAGGTGTATCGTGAGAGACGACGTGCTTTACATTGGTTCAGTTTCAAGTGGGTACAACGACGCTACTCGTAAGGGCGATATAAATATTATCACGCTGGATTTGAGTACAAGTGAAACGAGTACGGTTGAATTGCATGACCAATTACAATTGGATGACCATAATTTGCCTGGACTTCTTGCTACGGACGATGGCGTGTTTGCGATGTGGTCAACGCATGGAAGTGATTGGAATATATATTCCAACACGCTTCGGACCGATGGCACGCTTGCAACGCGAAATGTATTTTTGCCAAGTGAACGAGATGGATATGGTGCAACGTATTCGAATCTATTTTCGGATCCTAGTGGCACTATTACAGATATCTATAGAGGCAATGGCTGGGACCCAAATGTTATACGCACGAGCAACAACGGTGAAACTTGGACTGAGCATGGCCGCCTTCTTGGGGGACCAGGTCGTCCATATGTTCGCTTTGTGCAGGATATCCAAGGCAGAATACATATCTTTGCAACGGAGCAGCACCCAAGGAATTTCAACAACTCGCTGTACCACGGTATGCTCGATGGCGATGCAGTTTGTAATTCCTTCGGTGAAGTAGTTGGCTCGCTTGGCGAACATGCCCCAGCACCCGAATCTCTTACGAAAATATTCAGTGGTGATGCTGACAACGTGCCTTGGTGTAGCGCTATCGAAATGAGTAAAGACGGTTTTCCAGTAGTGGCGTACTCTGTACAAAAAAATAGCGCAGGTATGAAAGTTGGAACTGGGGGCGAGGACCATAGATACAGGTACGCATGGTTTGATGGGAAAAGATGGAATGATCACGAAGTAGCGTTCGCTGGAAACAGGCTCTATCCACGCGAAGATGACTATACAGGTCTTATTGCTATAGACCCATCGAACACGTCAACAGTTTATTTTTCTACCAATGCACACCCAGAAACGGGTAGGCCACTGATAAGCAGAGCCGACAATACACAGCATTATGAAATTTGGCGCGGTACTACAAATAATGGCGGCGAAAACTGGAAGTGTACAGCGGTAACTTCTAACTCAACTGCAGATAACATTCGGCCAATGATGCCAACGCACGAAGGTGACCCAATTTTACTTTGGATGCAAGGGTCGTATACGACGTATCAAAACTACAACACCAAGGTGCGTTGCCTCATAGGTGCCGATATTCCTTCTTCTGTTATCTCACAATAAAAATTACTTCAGCGCAATCCGCCCTTTGCCTGTTTGACCATCAACACCTGTTACATCTACCCAGAGCGCTGTTTTTGAAGTAACTTTTATAGGTACAAGTGCGTGCCCATGGTAATGATCGCCGTGGCTACCAGCTTTTGTCTTCAATGAACCAACACCATCTTCCTCTCCAATCCAAAGGCGTACTACTGCACCTTGTGTTCCAGATACTAGAGCAATTTCAATATGGTAGTCAGCACCAGGAACAAAATTTCCTTGTGCTGCAATATTTAATGTGACGCCTGCAATCGTTAATGATTCGTTAATGATTGGTTGGTTACCATGATTATGCCCGTGCCCAGATGGTGCTTGTACAGGCGGTGCTGCTACAGTCGGCGCTACTACAGTCGGTGCTGGAGCAGGAGACGGCGGAACTGGTTTTGTTTCTTCGCTTGAGCAAGAAGTTAGCGTGATGGCAGTTCCAAGGATAAATGTGTATGTTATGTTTTGCATGTGTGTTCCTTTTATAATTGAGTACGAGTAGTATGACCGAAAACGAGAGAAAATCCCGCGGGTATAACAATAAGATTTAAAATAGTTGAAGTGAGTAATCCACCAAGCGTAACGATCGCAAGAGGGGCTAGTAACTCACTTCCCGGCTTCCCTGCAGCTAGGGCGAGTGGGGCTAAACCAAGAACTGCAGAAAGTGCCGTCATTAGAATAGGCACAAGTCTTTCCATAGATCCTTGTTTGATCGCTTCGGTAACGTTGAGACCTTCCACTTTCATGAGGTGTTCGTAATGATTTATAAGCAAAATTCCATTGCGTATAGAAATGCCAAAAAGTGTTATAAAGCCAACCATACTCGCGATCGAAATGACCGGTGCAATATACGAGCCACCAAATCCAAAAAGTGCAGCAGTATTTTCAAACACATTGCCACCTTCAGTAATATAAATTGCAGCAATGCCACCAATGAGCGCCAAGGGCATATTGATTAGAACAAGAAGAGCAGAACGAAGCGAACCAGTTGAAATTTGTAAGAGCATCAAAATGATGATTGCAATTGCAATTCCTGATGCAAGGATCGTTTTTGTTGCAGATTGTTGCGCTTCAAATTGCCCACCGTAATGTACGGTATAGCCTGCAGATTGGACAATTGGATCGACGACAGTTTGCACTTCTGCAATTAAGTCGCCAAGGTTAGAACCATCTGCGACGTTCAGTGACACAACGGCTTTTCGTTGTGCATTTTCGCGTGTAATTAAATTACTTGAACGTTCGGGACCAATATCAGCAACATCACGAAGACGTACGATTGCACCGTTTCTTCCTCGAAGGAGCAAATCCTTCACTTGCTCAATCGTTTCGCGTTGCGAAGGGTCAAGACGGACGACCAAGTCGAATTGTTTTGTCCCTTGGTTCACAGTATCAACAACTTCACCATACATTGCTTCGCGTACTTGTTCTGCTGCGTCTGCTGGGCTAAGGGCAAACGATGCAAGTTCTTTATGCCTGTATCGAATTGGAAGCGAGGTGATCATGACTTCGCGGTTTGCATTGACATCTCTAGCGCCTGGAATTGTAGAAAGTGCACTTTCGATTTGTTTTGCAACACTGCGAAGTTTGTTTAAATCTTCCCCATAAATACTGATAGCAATTGCTGCTGGTGTACCCGATAGTAAATGACTTAAACGATGCTCAATTGGCTGACCGATCATAGTTGTAATGCCAGGGATAGCGTTTAACACCATGTCGATGTGTGCACGAACTTCTTTTTGTGTTGCGCCATCTTTAATTGAAACTTCAATTTCTGAACTGCTAACAGGTTCTGCATGTTCATCTCGCTCGGCCCTGCCAGTGCGCCTTGCAACAGATTTTACGCCATCGATTTTTGATATTTGCATTTCAACGTTCGTTGCAAGCCTGTTACTTTCAACGAGGGAAGTTCCCGGAGGGGCGAACAGAAATACAGTAAAGGTGCCTTCGTTAAACGATGGCAGGAACGAAGTGCCAAACGTGCTTGCGAGTAACAGCGATGCGACAGTGCCGATAGCAGCGCCCGAGAGTACTAATTTTTTCCATGCGATTGCCTGTTGAAGAGCTCGAGCATACACTTTTTTTAATTTTCTGACTAACCACGACTCGCTAGATTCCTGATTCCCCTTGGTGTTCTTTAATAGTAATTTGCACAAAGCGGGTGTAAGTGTCAAAGCAACAATCAGTGAAGCTAGAATGGAAATCATGTAAGTAAGTGCGAGAGGTTGAAAGAATTTTCCCTCCAGGCCCTGTAAAAACAAAAGCGGAATGAAGACCATTACAATGATGACGGTTGCAAAGACCATGGCCGGTCTAATTTCATTACTTGCATCAAAAATTAACTCAACAAATGGGCGCTGTGATTCAACGGGTAGGGCAGCATTTTGTTTTAAGCGCCGAAACACATTTTCCACATCGATGATTGCATCGTCTACTAACACGCCAATTGCAACAGTAAGCCCGCCAAGGGACATGACGTTTAGTCCAAGGTTCATAGCGTCCATCATGAGTAAACCAGCTGCAAGCGACACAGGAAGCGCAGTGAGAGTGATGATGGTTGTTCGAACATTCATAAGGAATAGCATGAGAACTATTGCAACAATCACTACAGCTTCGATGAGTACATGAGTCACGTTGTTTACTGCACGGTCAATAAAATGCGCTTGACGGAACACTTCACGGTTTAGCACCATGCCTTTTGGAAGCGTTTTTTCTAATTGATCGAAGAGTGCATCTAATTCTGAAGTAAGGGCTAGCGTGTTAGTTCCCGGTGATTTTTGGATAGAGATAACAACTGCAGGGGTGCCCGAATCAGAACCTTCCCCTCGTTTACTAGCAGGTCCAAGTTGTACATCTGCTACTTGTCCGATTGTTACGGGAACACCTTCGTGGAATGAAACAATAGTGTTTGCAATATCGTTTGCATTTGTAACTCTGCTTTGTTGCCGAATTGGAATTTCAAAACTTCCAACGTTTGGTAAGTATCCAGCACTTGCTGTGGAATGCGAACTTCCAGCTGCTTGAACAACATCTGAGATTGTTAGACCATAGATACGCAATCGTTCCTGGTCCACGTTCACTTGGTATTCAGGAAGTTCGCCACCGATGGCAACGACTTGCGCTACACCAGGAATTGCTAGTACTTTATTTCGAAGATCAAATTCAGCAAATGATCGTAATTCAAGTGGAGATACAGATGGGCCATTTCCTGGAGGAGATGACAGTGAAACTAACATGATTTCACCGGCAATCGATGTTATTGGAGTAATGAATGGCTCTACATCAGACGGTAAAGAATCGCGTACAGTGGAAAGCCGTTCTGCAGCCAACTGCCTTGCATCGTAGAGGTCAGCACCCCAGTCTAAATCTACCCAAACAATGGAAAGACCAATGGCACTTGCGCTTCGTACTCGACGCACTCCGGTCATGCCATTTACTGCAGATTCGATTGGAAACGTAACGTATTGTTCCACTTCATCTGCGGCTAGCCCTCCTGCTTCAGTCATAATGACAACAGTGGGCGCATTGAGCTCTGGAAAAACATCAACACTCATATTCGGGATGCGATACGCAGCGAAACCCGTGATAAGTAATGCCGTCAAGACAACGAGTGAAGCGTACCGTAACGAAAACTGTATAAGAGATTGCAACATGACCTAGTGCGCCCCCTCATGGAATGTTCCATCGGCGTGAAAGTGCCCGCCTTGCTGTACGGAACCGCTTGTAGCAAGCATGAGTTGGAAACCACCGTCTAGGACAATTTCGTCTCCATCTGTAAGGCCAGAAAGTACGGCGACCCATCGACCGTCGTTCATTCCTAAGTCAGCTTCCATGCGAATTGCTTCGTTTGGATTGTCTAGTGCACGTTTAAAAATAATTGGCAGAAGGCCGTCTTGTTGCACTGCTGCTAGTGGAATTGAAAGTTCTGCATCGCGTGTTGCGTCGGTTGTAATTTCAAGTTGAGCAGTTACTCCAGGTCTAGCCCAACTTGCAAGTGTAGTAGGTGTTACATATAAATCTAT
>JABJDN010000090.1 GCA_018665385.1 Phycisphaerae bacterium
AATGTGCTTCGTGACTACTTGACGGATTTGTTTCCGATTTTAGAAGTTGGTACAAGCGCGAAAATGCTTTCGATTGTTCCACTTATGAATGGTGGCGGCTTGTTTGAAACAGGTGCAGGCGGTTCTGCTCCTAAGCATGTGCAACAATTTGAACAAGAGAATCACTTGCGGTGGGATTCGCTCGGCGAATTTTTAGCGCTCGCGGCATCACTCGAACACATCGCAAATGTTTTCGACAATAAACATGCAAAAATGCTTTCAGAGACGCTGAGCGATGCTTCAACGCAGTACCTTTTGAACAACAAAGCACCTTCGCGAAAAGTAGGTGAAGCGGATAACCGCACAACACATTTTTACCTTGCGTTGTACTGGGCGAAGGGCCTCGCTAATCAAACGCATGATGCAGAATTAGCAGGACATTTTTCGCAGGTTGCCAAGTCATTGGAAGAAAATGAAGATGCAATTTACAAAGCCATGATTGAGTGCCAAGGTCCCCCCGTAGATATTGATGGGTACTTCATGCCATGTGCTGAACTTGCTTCGAATGCGATGCGACCAAGCGAAACATTTAATGCAATCATTCATGGCATTTTTGCAACTGCTTAATCGATAGTCGTTGCCCAGTTGCAATGCGATTCATCTTTTAACCAATCAATAAGTGGCGTTGGAAGCAGGTTGTGTAGTTGTAAGTCATCTTGATGAACCCATACAAATGCAAGATGTTCTTCAGCAGGTGATGCAGGTTGAGGAGTGTCAAGTGTAGATAAATCGTGTGACACGTCGAACACAAGTGAAATTTCGCAGTGATCCTCCCACGCATTTTCAATCGCGCCACGGAATTCGCCTACAGAAACATCTGCTCCGATTTCTTCTTTTATTTCACGTTCAAGGGCAACCTTAGCTGCTTCGCCAAAATCAATATGCCCACCAAGTAAAAAAGTGTAATCACCATCTTTTTGTTTGCAGAGCAACACATGCTCCCCATCGCGAATGATTCCTCGTACGATATAGTGGAACTTCATATTCATACGCACATTCTAACAAAGGAATTAGCATGCTTACGACATTTATTCTACTCGTAATGGCACAAACTTCGTCTCTAGATTTCGCAAAAGTTCTCGACATTGACGGTGATGGGGTCATTCATCCAATGGAAGCGGCTGATGCTATTCAAATGTTTTATGATGAGACAGGTGAAGGCATGCCTATTGCGGATGTCGACCAGATAATCGAGGATTATCAAATATACTGTTTGGAAGAGGCTGAATTCTTCATTGAAGATTTTGATGAGGACAGCGATGGTATGGTCCAATATTCTGAAATTCCAGACCAGTATCTCGCATTTGCAAAATACGCAGACATCAACAAAGATTCAAAAATTACTCTTCAAGAATTACTACAAGTTGATCCTAATTCTGTTGAAGTATTTGCACAGGTTGAAATAGATGGAATATTTCTTGATCTTGATGAAAATAATGATGACCAAATTGAAATAGAAGCATTCGTTGAAGATAACATCGAATTTGCTGAATTAGTGTTACCTTTCGACACGAATAAAGACAAGCGCATCAGCAGAGATGAAATGGTTGCTGGATTTGCATTACTTGACGCATCTGCAAGTTTTGATATTTCGGGAGATACTGCTTTAATGCGTGGGACAATTGATGAGTCTACGCCGTTTCGTGTAATGGAATTGGTGTATTACCATCCAGAAGTTAAAACAATTGTTATGACAGATGTTCCAGGATCAGTCGATGACGATTCGAGTTTACGAGCAAGCAGAATTGTCCGAAGTCATGGCCTTAATACGCATGTCCCAAGCGATGGAGAAGTTGCATCTGGCGGAACAGATTTTTTTCAAGCCGGTGTTCAGCGTACATGCGGAAAAGGAGCATTGTTTGGTGTGCACAGTTGGGCAGAGTTTGGTGCAGAAGGCACTGATTATCCACGAGATAGTGAAGAGCATGAAATGTACTTAAATTACTATGACGAAATGGGAATCCCCCAATCGTTCTATTGGTACACCCTTGAAGCAGCGCCTGCTGGAGATATTCATTACATGACAAGCGATGAATTAGTTAAGTTTGGAATGCTTACAAGTCCAATAATAAACTAGGGGGTTATGCGTGTCAGTCCTATTTTTAGTGCATTGACTTCATGTAATAAAAATAACGCTACTTCTCGATTTATTATCTTTGAAGGCTGCCTTTTTACTTGTTTTTATTGCTTTAATAAGCATAATTGAACTATGGGAGTCGTATGTCAAAAAATATGAATCAATGGGTATACCTATTCGTCTTCGCATGTATTGCATTTCTTGCATCAGTTAGTTCTGCTCAAGAGTGTCCCGCAGGCGAAGTCCGGGATTGCAATGGATATTGTGCGCCAATGGCATGGCTCTTTGATGATATTTGTGATGAGGAAGCTCGTGAGCATCCTGAAGGCTCTGGATACTATGTTGATTTTAGTTGTGAGCCGTTTATGTGCGATCTCTTCGCGTGCGACGGGTGTGGGGGTGATTGCCCAGCTGGCTTCGCTCCAGATTGTGCCGGCAATTGTATTCCTGCTACGTACATCGCAGATGGTATCTGCGATATAGGACAACGTAACTATAAGGGTGTTCCAATTGATTTCAGTTGCCAGCAGTTTGCTTGTGATGGGGGTGACTGCGCAAGCGGAGACTTATGTTGGGGGGATCAGGGATTAGGAGGGTTAGATGATATAGGAGCATGTTGTTTGGGAACAGAGTGTTCCGAAATGACTAGAGGGGAGTGTTGGACGCTTGGCTATACATTTATAGGAAATAATACAATGTGCCTTCCAGAAACCTGCAGTTGCGGCGACCCGTCAGATGGGCTTGACTGGGTCGTAGATTGTAACGGTGAATGCGTGTTACTCTGGAATGTTGGCGGTAGCTATTGCAGCCATGGTGAAACGGTTGACTATGGAGATGGTCCATTTCAGATTGACCTAGATTGTCCTGCACTTGCGTGTGGATTATCAGGCTGTGTTGGTAATTGTTTAGGCGGTTGCTGCACGGGCGCTGACTGTATTACAGCGACATATTACGACTGCATAGATATTGGCGGGTTATTTCTCGGAAGCTATGAGGAGTGTAATGAAACGGAATGTGTATGGCAACAAAAACCAATCCAATTGCCTGATACAGAACTGTATTGGAGTGGAAAGTTAGGAGAAGTCGAAAATTTCCCCCAATGGATAATTAGTGAAGAAGATCTGCTTATTGCTGGCGCTATGGATAATTCGACATTTGAATGGAAAACCGCTATCTGCGTATTCCGATACAACGAAACAGAAGATGAATGGGAAGAAGAAGCACTGCTCGTTCCTCCAGACGGTAAATCAGAAGGTAATCGTGCTTCATATACAACTGATGGTCATCGAATTGCAGTTACTTCTGCGATACCCGAAGATCCAGACGTCCCACACATCTCTCGCAATGTGATTGACATCTTTGCTTTTGATGGTTCGCAATGGTTATATGAACAGAGAATTGATGATAGTGTGGCTGATACAGACAATCCTGGATCCAATCCATGGGCATCTTCTCTAGATATTCTTGGTGATGTGTTGGTTGTTGGAGATCCAATGTACAACATACAACCCAATACCGACACTAACCATGGTGCTGCGCATATCTACCATCATGATGCCAAGACTGGTTGGGCGTACGATTCAATATTATCTCCTTGGGGCGATCCGCCATATCCAGAGGGTGATGACAAATATCTTGGTTTAAGTGTTGCATTGAGTGACTCGGTTGTAGCAGTTGCATCTGACAAATCAATACTTTTATATGATTTGTCTGGAGGAGAAGGTCCCCAACCACTGCAACACATTAGAGAGACACAATCGACTTTCCATGCACAACATCGCAGTATGGATTTCGATAATAATCGATTAATGACCCATGTGGGTGATGGTGATGATGGCCTTTCGGGGAGTGCTTTTTCTGAAATCTATGAACTAAATGAGTTCGATGACTGGGTCGTAACAGCAGAACTTAGGCCTTTCGATATTGCAGAAGGTACCGACTTTGCAGGGTACATTGTTGATTTAGAAGGCGATCGAGCAATGATTACTTCTCCATGGGATAATGACTTGGGGCACAAAACAGGTTCTGCATATATCTGGGAGTTTGATCAATCTGCAGATGGCGGTGGCGGCGAGTGGATTTTTAAATCGAAACTATGGTCAGACCGAGCAGTCGGTGAAGATCAGTTCGGTATAGGTGGGGCTTTGCATGGCTCAAATGCATATCTCACAGGAATTGTAGATAATCCATATGGTGATGGCATTAAAGTGTTCTTTCCTCGAGGCATTGCGTGGATAAATCCACTTGGAGGAAATCTCTCAGATTCTTCAAACTGGGCCCCAATAATGCCAACCCTCAGCGATTCAGTTTCATTCTCATTGCGATCACAGACTTCTATTACAGTTGGAGATGAATTTCCTTTTAAAAAAATGCTCATCGGTCCCGGATCGTACGCATTTGATTTACAAGGAGCGAATCACACACTCAATGCTGGTGAAGGTGAAGGGGCGATTTGGCTGGACGGCGTGCATGGAATTACTGCTGAACTTAAAATCAAAGGCGGCATACTTCAAGTTGAAGGGGAAACGTATAATGGCGAAGAGGACTTGCCAGGCAAGATTGCATTAGTAACAAACGATGCAGGTGTAATGGGTGGTATGAATATCAATGGGTTGTATATGCAACATGAAGCAGGCGAGTTACTCATTGAATTACAAATGCCATTTGAAGGACAACTTCCCGCAATAGAAATTACTACTCAAGCCCCAATACTTAATGGTATTTTGTCACTTACTTTGCAGGGCGGGTATACACCCCAAGACGGAGATATTATTCCTTTGCTTACCTCTGAGTTTGTGGATAGTAATACAGGTCAATTCTCAATGATTCTGGTGAATTCCGTATTACCTGAAGGTTTGTATATTAAATTGATATATGAAGGTGGAGAAAACGGCGAAAGCGGTTCTATTTTAGCGGAGGTTGATTTACTTGAAAACTTGTTTGGTTACGGCGATCCAAGCAACGGCTCAGTATCTGGAACTGCAACAGATGTAGTTCTTGCAGATGTAGGAAGTACAGTCAGATCTGCCGATGGTTTTGATGACATTGTCGTTTCTACATTAGATTCCGTGTACGTATTCTTAAGTGACGGCACCGGCGGTATTGCAGGCCAAGCTATCTATCCGTATGCTGGAGAAGGATATAATTCGATAGCTGCAATTGACGCTGGCGACCTTGATGGAAACGGAACAATTGATTTGGTTTTTGTTAACTCATTAACCAATGAGTTCGTGCCAATGTTTAACGAGTTTAACGATATTTCGCAACTAGTTGCTTCTGATCCTATAGGTACTGGCCCTAATCCGACAGATGTTCTAGCAATGAATATTGACAATGATAGCGATATAGATGTTGTTATCGCTTGCTACGGCTATTCCTTGACAGATGGCCAAATAGATTTCTTTGAAGCAGTCCCTGCAATCACCGGAGGCTTTGCTAGCGGTGGATCATTAGCTTCTCCAGGAAACCCTGGAAAGATAGATCCAGGTGATGTGAATAACGATAAAGATTTTTCAATATTTGTTTCATTTAGTTCTGCTAATGCAATAGGAAAAGCAAACCGTGCGGCAGCTGCGCTTGGTGGTGCTTGGTCCTACAGCGCAGTGGCCAATGTTGCCATTGGACCTTCTCACATTGTGAGTGGAGATTTGAACGGCGATAGTATTGATGATGTTGTAGTTTCTTGTCCGGAATCTGATGTGATATGCATCATTCGCGGAGTTGGCGATGGCACTATGTCACTTCCACTACTTCTAGACGTTGGCGAATTACCTACAAGGGTTGCACTTTTGGATTTTGATAATGATGGCGACAAAGATATCGCAGTAATTTCAACAAGCCCGCAAACAGGTAACCGTGCTATTGCTATGTACCGCAACGATACGTCGTTGAACGGCGGTAACTTTATGTTTGCAAACGATGCCTCCTTTGACGATGGTTTAAATCCGATTCTTATTGCTAAGGGCGATCTTGATGGCGATGGCCATGATGATTTAGTTTCAGTGAATCAAATTGAATCATATCTTGGCGAGCCTGAAAACATTCGGTTACGAAAATCAGAGTCACAAATTGCTTGCCCAGCGGACTTTGATGAAAATGGCGAAGTAAACGTACTAGATTTACTAGAGCTCATCGGCGCCTGGGGATACACTGGACCGACGCCTCAAGATCTAAATGGAGACTCTACAGTTACAGTCCTCGACCTTCTTATCCTTATTGGCGCATGGGGTTCATGCCAATAGAGGCCAATGCCGGTATTGAGATACAGAAACTTTTGGGTTGCGTGCCGGTCAAGACATCTAATGCTACACTTCTTCTTTAAGGAGATTTGTTATGCATGTCAGTCGACGGAATTTTGTAAAAGCAAGCGCAGCAATTCCATTTTTACCTTCGCTCAGTTATTCTCGAATACTGGGATCAAATGAACGATTGAATGTTGCGTTTATTGGAACAGGTGGGATGGGTACTGCGCATGCAAGTAATCTTGCGAATCGCATTAGCGAAGAAAATGTCGCAATCACGCAGGTTTGCGATGTGTACAATCGACGACTCATGAACGCCGCCAAAATTACTGGCGCAGCAATGACTATGGAATACAAAGACATTCTCGACAACGACGATGTTGATGCAATTGTCATTTCTACCCCTGACCATTGGCATACAAAGATTGCCATTGAAGCGATGGAATCGGGCAAAGATGTCTATTGCGAAAAACCATTGTCCCACACAATTGAGCAAGCGATTGAGTGTCGCGATGCAGTACATCGAACAGGTCGCACGTTGCAAGTTGGCCCACAGTGGACAAGCAATGGCAGATACTGGGCGGCTGGTGATGCCATCAAAGCAGATAGAATAGGAAAAGTTTCCTGGTCCCAAGCTTCCTACTGCCGTAACAGCAGAGGCGGGCAATTCAATTGGACTATAGATGAAGACGCAGGGCCGGATCAAACAAAAGACCAAGAAGGTTATGTATGGTGGGATAGGTGGCTTGGTCATGAATGGGACCTTGCACCAAAGATAGCTTGGAACGCAGACCACTTCTTTAGATTTAGAAAGTATTACGCATACAACGGCGGGCTTGCAACAGATCTGTTGTACCACAAATTAGCACCGTTTCTACGAGCAATTGAGGGTCCAGATGGTGCGTATCCTAAACGGGTAGTGGCTTCTGGTGGAACGTATTTAGAAAAAGATGAACGTGATATTCCCGATACTTTTTTAATGGTCGCAGATTATCCAGCTGAGCACTCTATTGTTCTTGCAAGCGTAATGACAAATGACGAAGGTCTTCCAACTATTATTCGCGGACAGCATGGAACTATGTTTGTAGACGATGGGCCAAAACTTGTTGGACAAGGAACATGGGAAGAAGAGTTCAAAGCGAAGAACGAAGGCAAGATGGAAGTCATTTTAGAACAACCAGATCGTCGAGATCATATGGGCAACTTTTTTGATGCTATTCGTAATGGTGATGAACTTGCATGCAATGTCGATTTAGGATGCGCAACTATGATTGGTATTAAAATGGCTGTTGAAGCACTTCGCCAAGACAAAGTCATGCATTGGGATACTGAAAATGAATGCGTTGTGGCGTCAAATGAATCACCATCGAAAATTCTTGCCGGCATTCCATTGCCATCATTTGTGAGTTGATATGCAAAAATACATTGGTCTTTTAATTTTAGTGTTCGCAGTTGGATGCTCTGCTCAAAGGCGGACTAACCCAAATGTGGTCATCGTTTTTATTGATGACATGGGCTGGGCTGATGTCGGGTTTAATGGTGGAACACATGTTATAACTCCGCGTTTAGATCAAATGGCAAAAGAGGGGATGGTGCTTACAGACTTTTACGTAGCACAACCAGTTTGTTCTGCTTCGCGTTCCGCTTTGTTGACAGGTTGTTACCCAAACCGTATCGGAATTAGCGGCGCTCTTGGACCACATGCAAAGCACGGGCTTTCAGATAATGAAACAACAATCGCAGATTTGTGTAAACAGAATGGGTACGCCACTGCAATTTTCGGTAAATGGCATATTGGTCATCTTGAACCGTTTCTTCCTACAAACCACGGCTTCGATACATTCGTAGGTATTCCGTATTCAAACGATATGTGGCCAATGCATCCAGAAGCTAAGAAGGGTACGTACCCACCGTTGCCATATTATAACGACACTGAAATTGTCTATTCGCAACCTGACCAAGCGCAGTTTACAAAAGATTTCACAAACTTAACTATCGACTTTATCAAGGAACATAAAGATGAACCATTCTTCGTGTACTTGCCCCATCCAATGGTACATGTTCCATTACATGTTTCTGATGAGTGGGATGGAGCTACTGGTATGGGAATGTATGCAGATGTCGTTGCAGAGATAGACGACGGTGTAGGTCGAATCATTGATACTGTGAACGAGTTAGGTATTGAAGACGACACGCTCATCATTTTTACTTCAGACAATGGACCATGGCTCAGTTACGGAGACCATGCAGGGCAGACGGGTATATATAGAGAAGGCAAAGGCACAACGTTTGAGGGCGGCGTGCGAGTACCCTTTGTTGCATGGTGGCCTGGAATGATTCCTGCAGGAGCAACAAGCGACGAGCCAGTAATGACAATAGACATTCTTCCAACACTTGCAGAATGGATGGGGTCTTCGTCTCCTCTACATATAGATGGAAAAAGTGCAGTTTCTATATTCGAAGGCGAATCAAATGCAGTGTCACCGCAAGACGCATACTTCTTTTACTATCGCAATAACGATTTAGAAGCAATTCGTTATGGAAAGTGGAAGCTGCATTTTCCCCATAACTACCGAAGCATGGTTGATAATCCCGTTGGCAACGGTGGCCTTCCTGGCAAGTATGATTATTCAGTGAAAACAGGGTTGGAATTGTATAATTTGGAAACTGATCCAAGTGAAACAACAAATGTTATAGAAGCCTATCCAGATGTCTTGAAACAACTGCATGTTTTAGCAAACGACATGCGTGCTGACTTGGGCGACGATATAGCCGGAGTGCCGCCTAGCCATAGTAGAGACTCTGGTAGTGTTCAGTAAATATTCGATTCTACTTTCGTTTTATGTCGTTTTACCTGCTGTTTGTCAAATGGGCGATCACGAGGGTGAAGAACAGAATGATTTGCCGCCTCATGTGATGAATATGAAATCGCCAGTGCTCACTCCTTTGCAAGCGCTAGATGCATTCGTTGTGCAAGAAGGCTTTCATGTTGAACTTGTTGCATCTGAACCACTCATCGTTGACCCGGTATCCGCTATTTTTGACCCAGATGGTTCTATTTGGGTTGTTGAAATGCAATCCTTTATGCCGGATGTCGATGGTAACAATGAACTGGAACCAATTAGCCGAATTGTTCGATTGACTGATAGCGATAATGATGGTGTGATGGATACATCGACTGTATTTTTAGATGATTTAGTATTACCAAGAAGTATCGCATTAACGCACGATGGATTACTTGTTATTGCACCACCAGATCTGCTGTATTGCAAAGATACTTCGGGCGATGGCATGTGCGATGAAGTGCAAAAGTTGGCGAATGGATTCGGCGGCCTAGATTCTGTAGAACATGCAGGCAATGGTCTTATTTATGGACTGGATAATATTTTTCATAATTCGCAACACCATTCCAGTTTTGCATTTGATGGGGAAGTGCTCACATCTATACCCGTTCCCTCGCATGGGCAGTGGGGAACAACCCAAGATGATTATGGTCGTCAATATTACACGCCTAATTCCTATCCTTTACTGATTGATGATTTGCCGAAGCAATATGCGAGGCAACGAGGGCAGGGTCGTTCTATTGACGGCTTGTATAGAGGAATAGTCGCGGACAAACGAGTGTGGCCAGTACACCCGACTCCTGGAATTAATCGTGGGTATGAAGAAGGTCGCTTAAACGATGAATTCAAGATGACAAAATTTGATGCTGCGTGTGGTCCTGCAATTTATAGAGACACGCTGTATGGAAATGGCTTTGAAGGCAATGCTTTTGTGTGCGAAACTGTTGGGAACTTAGTATCTCGGTTTAAAATTGAAGATGACGGTAGTGGGTCTATACGTGCTTTTCCCGCATACGAACAGTCTGAGTTTTTAGCGTCCACGGATGAACGATTTCGCCCAGTGCTTATGTTGAACGGTCCAGACGGCGCGATGTATGTTGTAGATATGTACCGAGGAATTGTGCAACATCGAATGTTTGTCACATCATTTTTAAGAAGGCAAATTAAAGCTCGCGGTTTAGAGAGCCCGCTAGGTCTTGGTC
>JABJDN010000166.1 GCA_018665385.1 Phycisphaerae bacterium
ATCCAAGATGATTGCCTATCGATGGGTGGCGATTTCTTAGGTTATCAATCTACGTGTGAAAATGAAGGCGATTATTGTCAAGCTGAGATTGGCGCATGCTGTGTTGATAAATATGAATGCTATGACTCAACTCTTGAACAGGATTGCTTCGAGATGGACGGATATTTTTATGGCGATGGAACAATATGCAATGATGCGACTGATTGCGTATATTTTTGCTCCTCTGATATTAACGAGGATGGCCAAACAAATGTCCACGATCTCCTTGCAGTGATTGACCAGTGGGGACTCTTTGAGACCCCTGCTGATGTAAATCAAGACAGCATCGTGAACGTATCGGACCTACTCATCGTTGTTGGCAACTGGGGACTGTGCGAGTAATCTTCTGACCCCCACTCAGCTCGATGTTCATCATGAGTATTTTCAATGCTCACCGGTGGGCAATTCCTTCTATTGATTCTCTTGAACCCACCTCTGATGAAATTGGTAACGAGATAACAATTAGTGGAAATAACTTTCGCCCATTCATTAAAACTAGGGTTTTGTTGGAGGACTAGTGACTAGGAATGTATCGGTTGCTTGCCAAAACACTTCCAGCCTATCAATTCGATTCAGCGCTTCATCTCCTAGCTCGGTAACAACTTGTGACACTAGTAACTCTGCTGCAATTACGGCAGGTACAGAACTATCAAATGGCCCCACTGCAGGAACATCAAGTTCGCAACGATATTCCGTGAGCGATGAAAGCGGAGAAAGCGGCCCATCAGTAATCGCCACGATAGGCACGTCGAGATCGGCAAGAGTTCGAGCTGCAATTACAGAGTTTCGTCGATACCTTGAAAAGTCAAACACAACTGCGACATCTTCTGCAAGTGCACCACACAAATCACGGCTCGCGGAATGCTCTTGTACAAGCCGCACATTTGGTCGAATCATTGAGAGCCCACTTGCTAGTGCAATAGCGCCTGCCATTGACGTTTCGCCTGAAAGAATCCAAACATTCTTTGCTACAACAATTGGCAAAGCCATCGCTTTAATACATTCGGGGGTAAGGGCATCAAAAGCTGCGTGCACAGCATCCTCGATCTTCAATTGGACCGGTGCTACAGATTCATCTTGTTGACGTGCTCTATGACTTGGGCTCGTAAATTGTTTAGAAATCTCTTCGCGAACGCTCTGCTGTAATTCACTGAACCCCTCAAAACCAAGTTTTGTAGCAAACCGAACAATGGAGGGGCTGCTTGTGCTGACCCGTTCAGCTACTGCTGAAGCAGTGCCAAACGTGAGTAGCATCGGATCCTCAAGCACAGCTTCAGCAATACGGCGATCAGTTGGCGTGAAGCGTTCATTATGAGATGCAATAAGATTTGTAATGGACATATATCTGGAACTCCGGTGAACAATCTGTTACATTGTACATATAGTATTGTACCATCCGTTACAAGAGTAGTTTAGATAGGTAATGACCCGAATCCACAAAGAAACACCCCATGATTCAAAAAACAAAATACGTCCCCACTGAACGAGAGCAAACATTCCTGGATACGGTCGAAAGCCCGAAATACCATCGCGACAATGTGAATGGCCTCTTCCCCTTCTTCGAAAACAAAGTGCCTGAAGAAATGCAAGGGTTTTACACTACTAGTGAAATTGACGCCTTGCGTATTTTAAAAGACACCGATCGTGATGTCGAAAAACGAATGCCTGTCAAGTTAACGAAGCACTACTTCGAAGTTGCAAAAAATAGCAAAGCTATTCAGCACATTGTGAAAGCGACTCCAAATGAAACGAATGATTTAGATGGTTCTGAAGACCCTGGGTTCCAAATGGATTACAGCCCAGTTGAAGGATTGCTACATAAATATGAGATGGGATTGATGTACGTTGTCTCAACATGTTCAGCGCACTGCCGGTTTTGTTATCGCGAAGAATTGATTGGCAGGAAAGAAATTGAACGAGCCGATGGCACCGTAGCAAAAAAAGGGATGGCGAAAATACCTGAAATTGTAGCCTATATTCATTCTCATAACGCAATCGTTGCTGCGAATGGAGGAGTACATCCTGAAACTGGCCGTGAGAAACTAAGAGAAATCTTGCTCTCTGGTGGTGACCCGATGGTACTTGCGAATTCAAAAATAGCTGCATGGCTCTCAGCATTAGCTGAAGCTGGTATTGAATCTATACGCATCGGAACGAAGGAAATGGCATTCTTCCCGCAACGGTTTGATGAATCTTTCCTTACCATGCTCGACCGTTTCCACGAAACGTACCCCCAAGTTGGCTTGCGATTCATGGTGCATTTCAACCATCCAGACGAATTTCTTGCGAAAGACGAAGAGGGCAACTACATTCCTGATTCATCTGGAATTCTACAATGGAACCCCGATTCTGATAAAGCGATGAAAGGCCTTGTTTCGCGTGGTTGGATTAGCGTTGAAAACCAATCCCCAATTATCAAAGATGTAAATGACGATTCAGATGCGTTGCGTATTATGCAACGCGCATTGAAACGAGTTGGCGCTGACAATCACTACTTTTTCTGCGGTCGTGATATTGTTGCACACCGTGCATTTAATGTTCCAATTGAAACGGCGTGGGACATTTTAAATGAATCGCAAAAAGGCTTGTCCGGCGTTGAAACACATGCAAAACTTTCCATCACGCATTATCTAGGGAAGACAGAAGTGAGCGCAGTTACTAATGAACCAATTCCAGGCTTGCCTGGCAGTGAAAACGGCGTTGTCATTCTGAAACTACTTCGTAATGCAGCAGGTGCTCCCCTTCGTGGAAAAGTTTGTATTGTCGGTCGAAACCCTGAAGCTATATGGTTTACCGATTACGAAGACCGCGTTCTATACGACGAAGCGGGACTATTTGACTACAAACGCGTAAAAGATGTGAACGATGATTAACAAGCGAGTTGCAAGCGCAGCTGATGCAGTAGCAGATGTGTTCGATGGTGCAACCATCATGATTGGCGGGTTCGGCGAAGCCGGTAGCCCCATAGAATTGATACATGCACTTATCGATCAAGGCGCGACGAACCTTACTGTCATTAATAATAATACGGGCAGTGGTGAAGTCGGGCTTGCTGCACTGATCAAAGCAAAACGAGTTACAAAAATGATTTGCTCCTACCCGCGTACAGCAAACTCTACCGTTTTTCCTGAACTCTATCGAAGCGGGGAAACCGAACTTGAACTTGTTCCGCAAGGAACACTGGCAGAACGCATTCGCGCAGGTGGTTCTGGCATACCTGCGTTTTACACACCCACCGCGTATGGCACACCACTTGGCGAAGGCAAAGAAAGTCGCAACATCAATGGGCGTGACTACCTTCTCGAATATGGCCTAACAGCAGACTTCGCGCTCATCAAAGGTCTTACGGCAGATGAACATGGAAACGTTATTTATAATAAAACTGCACGCAACTTTGCGCCAATCATGGCTATGGCTGGCAAGGTAACTGTTGTGCAAGCAAAGAGCATTGTTTCTGCAGGAAAAATGAACCCTGAGACTATCATCACACCAGGAATTTTTGTGCAGCGAATAGTCAAAGTTTCAGAGCCCGCGATTGAATCCACATTAGTCGCTTCAGGAGTAACGTATCCATGACCGGTCTAACACGCGACGAGATGGCTAATAGATTAGCGCAAGACATTCCAAACGGTTCGTATGTAAACCTTGGCATCGGCATTCCCGAACTTGTTACAAAGTTTGTGCCTATTGACTGTGAATTTATTTACCACACCGAAAACGGTTTGCTTGGTATGGGGCCCTCACCAGAAGAAGGTGGAGGCGACCCAGAACTCATCAACGCTGGCAAAAGACGCGTCACTGCATTGCCTGGCGCTGCATACTTCCACCATGCAGATAGTTTTTCTATGATTCGCGGTGGGCATCTAGATTTGTGCGTCCTTGGAGCGCTGCAAGTTTCAAAAAATGGCGACCTTGCAAACTGGTCCACCGGCGCACCTGATGCAATTCCTGCAGTCGGTGGCGCTATGGATTTAGTCGCTGGCGTAAAATCAATATATGTACTAACACAACACTGCACAAAACATGGCGAACCAAAACTCGTTGAAACATGCACGTACCCATTAACTGGGCTGAACGTCGTCAATCGTATTTATACAGATCTTGCCGTTATAGATGTAACAACAGATGGATTCCAACTTGTCGAGTTAAGCCCAGGCATCGAATTCGAATATGTCCAAGAACGTACGGGTGCCCAGCTTCTTCCAATTCTGGAGACAACAGAATGACACAAAGCGAATCTCTCTATGCCAAAGCACTTGAGTTACTTCCTGGCGGCGTTAGTCGCAACACCGTGTTACGTGAACCATATCCACCCTATGCAGCATACGGAGAAGGATGTAGGCTTACTGATATTGAGGGCGTTACTCGATTAGACTTTTCTAACAACATGGCATCACTATTACACGGTCATGCGTGCCCCGCTATTGTCAATGCCGTCACTGAACAACTTCAACGCGGCTCAGCGTTTACTATGGCAACTGAAATTGAAGTCCTTTATGCCGACTTCTTGATTAGCCGCAGCCCATCGTTCGAAAAAATCCGCTTTGTCAATTCAGGCACCGAAGCAATAATGGCTTCCCTGAAAGCTTCACGTGCATTCACCGGCAAACCAAAAATTGCAAAAGCCGAAGGCGCATACCACGGACAGTATGACTATGCAGAAGTAAGCCAAACACCGAACCCCGAAACATGGGGCGACATCGACCACCCCAATAGTGTTCCTGTTGCACATGGCACACCGAACTCCGCACTTGACGATGTCATCATCATCCCATTTAACGATACTACGCGTGCCATTGCAATTCTAGATCAACACAAAGATTCTCTTGCGTGCGTGTTACTAGACCTTATGCCGCACCGCGTTGGCCTGCGCCCTGCCGAACCAAGTTTTGTAGAGGCAATTCGCGAGTGGACAGCCAACCATAATGTACTACTTGTATTTGATGAAGTCATTACATTTCGCACGGAAGTCGGCGGTCTGCAACAGCAGTACAACATAACACCGGACCTTACTGCACTTGGCAAAGCAATCGGCGGCGGTTTTCCCGTTGGCGCAATTGCTGGTCGAAAACAAGTGATGGATGTCATGAACCCACTTGCAGAGAACGTGTTGTTTCCGCATTCCGGCACATTTTCAGCGAACCCAATTACACTCACTGCAGGGCTTGAATCAATGAAACTGTTTGATGCAACTGCAATTGAACGAATCAATACTCTTGCCCAACGAGCAATCGATGGCATAGAACGTGCGATAAAAGAAACTGGAGCAACTGCATGTGTCACTGGTGCTGGTTCTATGTTCCGGATTCATATGAAGGAACACGCTCCAAAAAATTTCCGCGAAGCATACATGTCACCTGAAGAAAATGCGAAGTTGAAAATACTTCTTGATCATATGTTTGATGAGAACTTCTTAATGATTAACACTTGCTCTGCAGTTCTTTCTACTCCTATGACCGAATCAGAGATTGACGAGTTAGTAGAGGCAGTAAAACGCGGATTACAAAAACTGTAGCAGTATCCTTTTTTTGTTGCATTGTGTACATGGTTTACAGAGCATTTCTTAACTCCGCAACTCTTGCAATTGCGTTCGCCCAGAAGTTAGGGTGAGAACACCAGACTCTCCTGCTCTGAAAGATGATCAAATTTTCTTTTGGCCTCTTGAAATTGCCGAAGCATTCAACAACGCAAAAAAATAATACCTCTACTGAATTGAATCTAATCCATATTGAGACATGTGACATTAGGCAAGTATGTACAGTTATTGCAGGTAAAGTGTACATCTCACGCTTCACAAGTCCTTGCAGTTACTGTATATATATGAAATAATGAAGGAGCATAGTAATATATGCGCTATGGAGTAATTATGAAGAATATGAAGATATGTGTTATCGCTGCTACGCTTGTAACTACTGTCCAAGCATTATCCGGGGCTGGGGATATCACCTTTGAAACGGAAAGGCTTATTGCAAGCCCTACGCAAGCAGGTGACACAGTTGCATTTTCAGTAGCTGCAGATAATCAAACAATTGTTCTTGGCGCATATAGAAAAAATTACCCTGGCAATGGTCCAGATTCAGGTGCTTTGTATGTCTTTGATAAAGAAGTTGCATCATGGTCTCAAGTTGCAGACCTTGCAGCAACCGATGGTTCTGGATTCGATTACCTTGGATGGTCAGTAGATATTGCGGGCGATGTCATTGCGGCGGGAGCAACGTGGGCAGACGAACCTACATTAGAAAGTGGCGGCGTATACATCTTTAGACTTGGAGCAACGTGGGAGCAAGAAACATTGCTTGCGCCAGCCGATCTGCCAGACGAAGCAAATTTCGGACATGCTGTCGATTTAGACGGAGAACGCCTGATTGTCGGCGCACCATTCATTGACGGAAGTGTCAACGCACAAGGCGTTGTGTATATCTTCGCCGATGATGGGCAGTGGACGCAAGAAGCACGTTTAACACCTGGCGACCTTGACGTAAACTTCGTTGGAGCAGACGTTGCAATCGATGGAGACTGGGCTGTAATTGGTGCGCCACGAGATAATACTGATGGCGTAAGTGCTGGCAGTGTGTTTGTATACCATCGCAATGCAGCAAATGAATGGACGTACTTTTCAAGATTAGCACGCGCGACCAACGAGTCGTATTGTTATTTCGGCAATAACGTTTGCATAGAAGGAAACACTATTCTTGTTGGTGCAGAATATTCAAGCCAGTTTGGGGCAAACACCGGTGCTGTATTCGTATACGAACTAGAAGGCAATGCATGGTCGCAGATGCAAGTGCTTTCACCAAACGATAAAACAGCATGGTCTCACTTTGGCGGTTCAGTATCCATTCGCAATGGCATTGCAGCCATTGGTGCCTATGGGCACCCAAATTCAACTGGAGCTGCCTATATTTTTGAACGAGATAAAGCGGGTCAATTTACCCAGACCAATCAACTGCTCTCAACAGATGGCGCGCAGCATCATCGATTTGGAAACGATGTTGCAGTTGGTGATGGTTATGTAACAGTTGGCGCACCATACTCACAAGATGAGCAAGGCTCTGCGTATGTGTATGACATTTCAGGCGAACCGCTACGAAGTACAACGCCACGAACCTTCAACGCACGCAATAATGCACAAGCGGGAACAGTTCATAGCGGAATCTCATTCGAATATTTCGGCAGTTTTGATGGGCACGACTACTTTGTAACAACAGAAGAACTTGAATATTACGATGCACATGAAATGGCAAATGTATTAGGAATGGTGCTGAACCAACCTGCTTCACTTGCAATAATTAATAGTTACGACGAAAGTGCCTTCGTGCAAGAAATTACAACTGAACGATTATGGATTGGGCTAAGCGACCTTGCAACAGAAAGCGTGTTTGAATGGGACAACGGAGAAGCATTTGACTGGTCCGACTGGGGAGGAAACGAACCTAACAAAAACGGTGGCACCGAGGACGTCGTTGTCATGAACTGGAGTTTCTCCAATGGCAAATACCTTGGCTGGAACGACTGGAAAGAACAACACAGATATTCGCTTGCCCTCATTGAGTTAGAAGGAGAAGCATGCACAGGCGATACCGACTTCGATGATGACATAGATAGCGACGACCTTGCCATTATCATTGCTACGTGGGGCGATGCTGATGGTGTTGGCGATGTAAATCAAGACGGAGCAATTGATATTACTGATTTACTTTGGTTACTCGAGTTCTGGGGCGCCTGCCCATAACTCATTCGAAGGTGAGACCTGCAACAATTGCGTCATGATCTGAACCATCGAGTGATAGTAATTCAAACGATGCTCCGCGGATATCACCGCGTACAAAGCAATGATCAATAGGGATTGAAACAAAGCGACCTAAGTTTTGCATGCCCCAAGACGGCATAATACCCCTGCCCTCACGTAAATTATGCAAACCGTTCTCTTGAACGAATCGATTGTAAGACCGCGTCCACATTGTCGTGTTTAAGTCGCCTATGACAACTGTTGTCTCGCTTGCAATCTTCAAGTGAGCAGCAATGTTATTTATTGCAATGTCACGCAAACGACTACCGTGCCGAGGTCCAGGGCGAATTGGGTGTATTGCCAAAATGTCAAAATCTCCAAAGGGAGAACGGACGGTTGCGAAAGCCGATACCATTCCACCAACACCGGTGTCAGGAAAAGAAACATTTGTCAACAAGAATTTGCTGTACAGCAAAAAACCTGAACCACTGTGTAACTCGGCCGAATACACAAATGGATAGTCGTATTTCAAATCTTCTAACTCGTACGAATGCAACTCTGTTGCTTCAAGGAGCACGACAATATCCGCATGCACATCATCAATCATTTTTAAAATTGCTGGCGTATCCGTATTCGACGCCTTCACGTTAGAAGACAAAATTCGAATCTGCGGTGTACTGTCAAGTACCTCGCCAAAATACCAAGGCAACACTTTCATCGCAGGCAAGATTGTGCAGAACAAGGATACTGCAAGTAATGACCATCTTCGTCTGCAAAGAAAACACACCGACAGGAGTAAGAACAGAACTAGATATTGCACTTGAAAATGTATGAACAAGTCAAACTGCGGAACA
Source organism: Phycisphaerae bacterium (assembly GCA_018665385.1). Taxonomy (GTDB): domain Bacteria; phylum Planctomycetota; class Phycisphaerae; order Phycisphaerales; family SM1A02. The sequence goes on from JABJDN010000166.1 coordinate 8,623, forward strand.
ATACCAGCTAGAACGCCGATATTGGCGCAAATAGCAACAACGCAGAGTGCTAGAAATAACATTGAATCAAATTTACTGTGTTTTTGCTGCGGCATTACTTTGACCTTAATTAGTATCGCATCCCCGCCATTTCATGACAATCTTCGCAGCCCAATACGCGACTAGTATATAGAACGGCATTTCCATCCACATCCAAACAGGTGATGGAATAATTGACATATTCATAATTCCACCAATCAAAGAAATTGACCCTACAATCAGTGCGACACACAGCATGTTTCGTTTTGCAATGAGTGCAGCAACAACGCCGCCCACGAATGCTTGGCTCAAGTGTGCGATGACTACAAGGATAAAGGCTGTATCTGGAAGTGTCCCAATCCACTCAATGATTGGTGCCATATTTGCCTCGTCAAAGAGATCGAAATAAGTCAATCCTTCTGGTAATGGAAAAAATTGCACATTAAGAAAACCGATGAGAGTGTTCACAATACTGCCAATAGCTGTCCCCACAATTACAGCAATAATAGCCATTACAATACGAATCATAGAAGAGTACCTTTATGTTGCAAGTTATTAGCAGTGTACTAAGAAGCCAAGACGCTTTCAGAGTAGTATTCTAAAATGTCCACAAATAAACAATCAAGACGAGCATTTTTAACGCAGACTACTGCTATTGCAGCATTAGGCGCAACAACCGCGACCGGATTTGGTCAATCGTCAAATGATAAAATCTCACACGCCACTATAGCGCAAGCTGAGCAACTTGCGGGCATTCAGTTTTCTGAAAAAGAACGCGAACAAATTCTACGCACAATTGAGGAGCAACATTCGTTGTTCACAGCAAGAATGGCTCTTGGCGATATACCCAATTCGCTCTCGCCTGCAACTGTTTTTCATCCACGAGTACCGGGCAGAACAGTACATCGGTACACCAATACAGGAAATGTTCGCGACACTTTGCCAAGTGCAGGTCCATGCCCTCGCTCTAACGAAGAACTAGCATTTGCGCCTGTTTGGAAATTAAGTCACTGGATGAAACAACGTGAAATAACCAGCATGCAACTTACATCCATCTCCCTAGAACGATTAAAAAAATACGGACCGTCATTGCAATGTGTCATTTCACTCACAGAGGAACGTGCACTGCGTCAAGCCAAGCAAGCGGATGCCGAACTAGATGCAGGTTTGTACAAAGGACCACTGCATGGAATTCCTTGGGGTGCAAAAGATATTATTGATACTGCTGGCGACAAAACAACTTGGGGAGCAATGGCATACAAAGACCGCATTTCGCATGACAATGCATTCGTCACGCAAAAGTTAGAGGATTCCGGCGCAGTACTTGTTGCAAAACTAGCACTTGGAGCTCTTGCTTACGGAGATGTTTGGTTTGGAGGAACTTGCAAGAATCCGTTTGATGTACATGAAGGATCAAGTGGTTCAAGCGCGGGCTCTGCATGTGCAACTGCAGCTGGCCTTGTACCGTTCAGCCTTGGAACTGAAACGTATGGTTCGATTGTGTCCCCATGTATGAGGTGCGGCGCAACTGGCTTACGCCCAACATTCGGTCGAGTTGCAAGAACTGGCGTAATGGCACTCTGTTGGTCACTCGATAAAATTGGCCCTATCTGCAGAAGTGTTCTCGATACTGCCTTGGTCCTCGATGCAATAAACGGTGAAGATGCCGGCGACCCATCGAGTGTGCAAGAACCGTTCTATTTTGATTCTTCGCAGAGTGCCAAGGGCATACGCCTTGGCTTTGATCCTGGAATGATGGATAATAAAGAAAACAAATACGATCTCGAAGCACTGTATGCAGCAGAAAAATCTGGAGCAATTCTTGTAGAAGCACCAATTCCTGATCTAGACCCCACTGTCATGCTTATTCCGCTGCTTGCTGAATCTGCTGCTGCATTTGAAGAATTTACTCGTTCGGGTGATGACGATGAACTTGTGTGGCAAGACGACGCAGCATGGCCAAACTCTTTCAGGCAAGCTTGGTTTATCCCTGCAATTGAACATATACAAGCAAGCAGACTACGAAGAAAGATGCAGGAACAAATGCACACTTGGATGAATGAATCGTTCGATGCATTCTTAACTCCATCTTTTTCAAACTTACTTTTGTTAACAAACGGAACAGGCCACCCTTCGCTTGTACTTAGAACTGGAATGCCACATGGAAAGCCTACGGGCACAACGCTTATTGGAAGGTTGTTTGATGAGGGCACTATTTGCAGGCTAGGCATGGCCATGGAGTCAAAATTAGATGTTTCTGGTATTCGACCATCATTTTCTATGTAAAAGAGGATAGTTTTTACTCGCCTTGAATAATGATTAGCCTTACACTAATTTAATGCGTATACCTACTATATTTTTGTGTTCTGTTGCGTGCCTTGCAAGCACAACAATCGTTCAAAATGTTTCTGCTCAAATGGCGCCTATTTCTGATTATTTCGTTCGCTCGTACATTTCGAGTGGGCCACAAATAAACACAACTGCGAAGCCTGACGTTCTGTTCTCGCATGCAGTTCGTATGCATGACGCATCCTCATTTCAAATTTCCTTTGGAAGAACATCGTTACCCGAAGGCACCAAACTTAGAATGACTTCGTACTTTGATGGTGCTACCCAACATCTGACTGCATCTGGTTTGCGGCAGTGGAATAATAAAAGCGCATGGTTTAACGGATCGCATGTACTTGTTGAGTTGATCGCAGAACCAAACTCTACAGCTGCTCACGTGACCATCGAAGGCGTCATGATGATTGAGCAATTCATGGATGAAGATCGTTCCATTTGTGGCTCAACTGATGACCGGGCATTAAGTTATGAAAATAGAGATGCGCGAGCGTTGCCCATTGGTTGCTCTGCTTGGATTATAGATGATCCCAATCACACGTTGCTTACTGCTGGTCATTGCACTGAGGGTGGAATCGGCGATGTTGCCGTTATTGAATTTAACGTGCCACTAAGTGACGCTAACGGAAACCTTCAACATCCTGGACCAGAAGATCAATATGCATCAGATGTGGAATCATTGCAATCTAACTATGCAACAATCGGTAATGACTGGGCTTACTTCGGTTGTTTTCCAAATACTGAGACGGGCCTCACCCCCTACCAAGCGCAAAATGATTATTACGTTTTATCAAGCGCTGCTCCACCCGTGAACGGACAACAAATTACAATCACTGGTTTCGGCTCAACAAGTAGCCCAGTGTCACCAACGTATAACCAAGCACAAAAAACACATACAGGTCCATATGCTCAGTTAAATGGCACTTCAATCGCATACCAAACTGATACCTCGGGTGGAAATAGTGGTTCTGCTGTGTTAAATGAATCGACTGGTGAAGCTATTGGAATTCATACAAATGGTGGCTGTTCCTCTAGTGGTGGAGAAAACTGGGGCTGTGCGATTCATAACTCTGGCTTGCAAGAGGCTCTAGCAAATCCGCAAGGCGTTTGCGTACCTAACATTTTGATCTATTCGTTCGCGAATGGATTTCCTGATCAAGTAGGTCCAAATAATCCATTTTCAATCCCGTTTACAGTTTCTCCAGGAAACGAAGACCCACTTTCAAACTCAGTAGAAGTTGTATTAACAGTGAACGGAGATACTGAATTTCTTGGCAATCTTCACCAAGGCGGAAATGAGTTCGAAGTCATGCTTCCTGC
>JABJDN010000138.1 GCA_018665385.1 Phycisphaerae bacterium
GAATATCTTGTTCGGCCAACTGCTCCAGCATTTGAAATGGTGTACGTGGCACCTTTTGTATCTGCGAGTGTGAAGCATGCGCTTCTGGCGTTTGCTGTTATTTGATCAAGTTGAGCAGAAATTTCTCCAACAGACATATGATCAACATTTCGAATGACTGGCGCTATGAGCCCGCGTTCAGAATCAACGCCAATTGCAATGTTTACGTATTGTCTGAAGAGAACGTCTCCGGTCGCTGGGCAAATGCTTGCATTTAGAATCGGATATTTTTTAAGTGAACGACAGACAGCCTTCAGTACAAATGGCAACAGTGTTAGTTTAAGATTCGGTTGGTCTGGATCTTTGAATTCTTTTCGTAGGATGTCGATTGCAGTTATATCAACATCGTTGCAATCTGTCACATGTGGAATTGATTCCCACGCCATGCACATTGCTTTTGAAATTGCTTTCCGTGCTTGCGACATTGGTTGTCGAATAACCAGACCAAATTCGCTGTTCTCTTGTACGCCTTCAATTTCTTGCTCAAGTTTTAATGTTGGCTGGGGAATAGTGGCAGTGATTGCAACAGGTAAAACTGTTGGTGGAGCTGTTTCTGCAGGAACAGAATGGCTTTCGACATCTTTCCTTGTTACTCGTCCACCTGGGCCAGTGCCATTGACAACGCCAATATCAATTTTCATCGTTCGAGCAAATTTACGTACAGATGGCGAGGAACGAACTTTTGAGTTCGTTGCAATCACAGTAGTAGCGGTTGAATCGATGACCGCAGGTATTTTTCCAGGCGATGGAGTTGCAGGAGTGTCGCTACTTTCTGTTGTAAACGTAATCATGATGTCGCCAACGTGGACGAGTTGCTTGTCGATTACATGTACTTTGCTTACTAGTCCTGTGCAAGGCGAGGGGATTTCCACAGCGGCTTTGTCTGTTTCTACTTCTAGTAACAACTCGTCCTCACGAATTTCTTGTCCCTCTATGACATGCACAGCAAGAATTTGTCCTTCGTGCACACCTTCACCTAAGTCTGGGAGTTTAAATTCCATCATTGCCAGTTTCGTGTTTCTTTAATTGCGTTCACGATCTCTTCGCTTTCTGGAAGGAAATGTTCTTCCACTTGGAAGTAGGGAAACGGAATGTCAAAACCTGTAATTCGTTTAATCGGAGCTTCTAGATATTCGAATGCAGATTCGTTTAATCGTGCAATGATTTCAGATGCAATGCCGCACGTTCGATGGCCTTCGTGCACGATGACACAGCGGCCAGTTTTTTGGACTGAACGAGTAAGTGTTTCGGTGTCCATAGGTGAAATAGTAAGTAAATCGATAAGCTCAACGTTGATATTGTGGTCTTCAGCTAAGTCTTCTACTGCTTCCTTGCACGGGCGCATCATTGCGCCGTACGAAATCAGTGTTAGATCATTACCAGCACGGACAATGTCTGCCTTACCAATTTCCATTAGTTCAGGTTCATCAGGGACTTCTTCTCTAAATGCGCGGTACACAGCTTTTGGTTCGTAAAACACAATCGGATCATCTTCCCGAATTGAGGCGGCAAGCAATGCGCGTGCATTTCTTGGGCTTGATGGGATTACGACTTTTAAACCTGGAGTATGTGCCCAATATGCTTCCCGTGATTCGCTATGGTGTTCTACCGCGCGGATTCCTCCACCATACGGTGTTCGCAACACCATTGGTAATGTGTATTTTCCTTGAGTTCGATTCCGAAGACGCGCCATGTTTTGTTCAATTTGGTCAAACGCTTGCATGGTGAATCCTGAAAATTGAATTTCTATAACAGGTCGTATGCCATAAATTGCCATTCCGATTGCAGCGCCAACTATTCCGCATTCTGCAAGTGGGGTATCCATGACGCGATCTTCACCATGTTTTTTTTGCAGATCTTTTGTTGTTCTAAAGACACCGCCGTTAATACCAATGTCTTCGCCAAGCATGCAGACATTTTCATCGCGAGCCATCTCTTGGTCCATTGCCAAGTTAAGTGCTTCAACCATAGTAAGCTTACTCATAGTCAACCCCTTTGTCGTCAAGGCGTTTTCTATATTCGTCTCGTTGCCGGGATAATTCTTCTGGCATGATTTCGTACAAGTGATCAAAAATTTCGCCTGGGTTAGCAGACGGCATGCTGTAGAACTTGTCTCTGGCCGCGATTACTTCTTGTTCACAAGACTCAGTGATTTCTTGTATTGAATCATTGGTAAGAAGATTTTTATTTTTGAGGTAGATTTCAAATCGAGTAATCGGGCATCGTTTTCCCCACGGCAAGACTTCTTGCTCATCACGATAGACAGTGGGGTCATCTGCAGTTGTATGCAAACTCATCCTGTATGTAATTGCTTCAATAAATGTAGGTCCATCGCCATTACGTGCACGCTTTGCTGCTTCATCGACTGCGAATACCATGGCAAGGATGTCATTCCCATCAACCCGAATGCTAGGAATTCCGTAGGCTACTCCTCTTGCGGCAATGACTTCGTTTGCGGTTTGTTTTGCAGTAGGTGTGGAAATTGCCCAGCCATTGTTTTCGCAAACAAAGACAACTGGTGCTTTGTATACTGCCGCAAAATTTAAGGCTTCACTCACTGCGCCTTGCGAACTTGCGCCATCACCAAAGTTTACAACAACGCAATCATTTTTCTTTTTGTAATTCATGCCCATGCCAAGTCCGACGGCGGGTAGCACGTGGGAACCAATAACAATGGAGAATGGCAAATCGTTTACATTTTCTGGTGGTGGAAAGCCATCGTGAAAGCCCGCCCACAAACGCATGAGATGTTCCATAGGCCAACCGCGCATGATTTGTGCGCCAAATGATCGATAGGATGGTGAGTACCAGTCGTCTTTTGTCAGAGGGACAACTTGGCCAACGGTACATGCTTCTTGCCCTGTGTTTGGAGCAAACGTCCCCATCCTCCCTTGCCGTTGCATGGTAAGCATACGTTGATCAAAAGTCCGAGCCAAAATCATCGCCCGGTACACTTCAAGTAAGCGTTCATCAGATAAGGAGGGCTCCAAGCCTTGGTCAACTTCGCCGTGCTCGTTGAGGATTTGCATGACTTCAATGTGACCAAGATCAATAGGGCTTGTGTTCATCTCTGAAGGTGTCGAAGGAGGGATAACTTCATCGCCTGCGGATGATTTCGTCTTATCTTGGTGGTGAGATGCCATGACCCCATATCATAACAGAACCCGAATTAGACTTTTTTCATTCGCTCAAATGGTTGCCTGCAAGTATTGCAAAAATGTATTGATTTGCAACGAGTAGGGCCAAAGGGGCTTGTGAGAGCCGTTTCTGTTGATTTGCACCAAGGGCACAGCACGGCAGAAATCCGTAATTCCACAGGAGGTGAACTAGTTTCAGAATGACAGATTGACCCATGTTCAGGCACCGAAATACCGTGTTCAGCAAGGGATGCTCTGCCAGCGTCTGTGATGCGATCGATACTCCAAGGAGGGTCGTTTGTGAATGAAACTTCAACACTTTCAACTTTGTTGAGTTCAGAAAGTTTAGTCTCGATGTTCTCTGCAATAACTGGCAGTGCAAAGCACCCGATGAACGTAGGTAAAACGGTAATATGAACGGCATCGCCTTCGATGGCAATGTCTTCAATGAGGCCAAGGTCCGTGATGCTAATGGGCATTTCAGGGTCAGGAATCGTACTAAGTACGTCAAGAATTTCTTGTTTGTTTACCATGCAGCGAGTGGGTCAGTAGAGAATACTTCTTGCAATTCAGCTAGCGAGCGTACAAAATCTTCGTCGTGCTTACCGCTCCTGCCGCCTTTTGTATTCGTTAGTTCGCATGTGCACGTTACTCCTGCACTGTTCAAGATTACATCGATAGTTGATTTCCAATCTGTATAAAAATCGGAATCGTTTTGCAATATTGAAGCGTCGTGTAATTCTTGCAATCCTTCTGGTTCTTCGAACAGCATTACTGCATACGGAGCAAACGTATTAAGTGCCTCTTGCAGCCTTGCTTTTGAATCGCTGTTTCCATTGCCTAGATGTTGTATCCACGTAGAAATATGGTCGACATGAATTGTTTGTTCTGCAAGGATTCGTTTTGAAAGTGCAGAAAGTGGTGACCAATTCGACTTGCTTAGTCGTGCAAGACGGTGGTAATCAAATGTATTGCAGTACAGTTGCCTAGCGATAGCATTCGCCCAATTAAAGTTGTCACTTTTTGTGACGATATCAGCGCAACGATACTCATTGCACGTTCTTCCAAACGCGATTTGATCAGAATTTTTATCGTTAACAGTACCAATGAGTTCATAGAACGCGCTGGCGTGGGCAATGTCGTCTTGTGCTAAGGATGAGAATGCGATGTCTGCTTCAAGGATTGGTGCAATACCAGTCCAGTCGCTATTCCGGTGGCCTAAAAAGAGTTTGTCATCGGCAAGGCTTAGCAGAAGTTCTACCATGGGAGTTTGTAAATTCTGGTCAAGTTCGCACATCAATAAGTATCCTTCAAATCTTCTGATTGGTAATCATCAACGGCTTTAGATTCTCGCAGAGCTTCCCATTTTTTTCGTACCACTTTGCTGTATCCACTCGCAAGCCGATAGGCTTGGTCCGTTGTTTCACGCCAAATCATGTTTGTTGAACCATCAATTTTAGTTATCCCAGAGTTTGGGCAACTCCAAATTGTAAAGTGCTTTTTATCTGCACAGAATAGTTCTTTGCATTTATCACGCGCCTCTACGCCATTGCAAGCTTCAACTTCACCAACATGCTCATACCGAAGACCAGCGCCCCATTGCACAAACAACTCGTACGATTCATTTTCTCCACTATCAGCTGTTAAAAAATCTCGCCTGGTCACCCACATATTTACACAAGGTTGATCTTGACCGTAGTGTTCTCGAGCAAAGCATTGTGCTAACTCCGAATCTGGAGCGCTTAGCGATCCGGCATGAAGATGCACAGCACTCTCTTTCTTTTTTGTAAAGACTTCCCAAATAGGAAACTTTTGCACTTCTTGCGTTTGCAGTTCGCCCTTCGCTTCAGGGACATTTGTTCTTGATTCAGATAACATTGTTGTCCTTAGTTTTTGCAGGGCGTTGTAGTGCCATCTAGGATTGCTTTACGAACCCACTCGCCTTGTTCGTACGAAAATCTACGCAATGCGAGCCGATCTTTGTTGCAAGGCCCGTTGCCGCGGATAACTCTAAAAAATTCTTCCCAGTTAGGTTGCGTAAAGCCCCAGTGGCCTGTTTCTTCGTCTAGTTTTAACAGTGGGTCAGGTGTAGCAGAGGTGACATTGCCTTGGTCATCTTTCGTACAGACGTTAATGACTAAGCCAGTTGCCATAGCTGCTGGAGCGAATCGATTTACAAATTTTTGTCGCAAATCATCGTTAGTCGCTGTTTTCATTCTCCAGCGCATTGCAGGTCGTTCAAGTTCATCGGGCCTATCGTTGGGTCCAAAGAACGCTATAGAAGGTTCCCACCAGCGGTCGAATGCTTCCTGTGCCATTTGCTTTTGGGAATCTGTTCCACTCATGAGTGTAAGGACCATATCTTCGCCATGTTTAAAGTGGAATGCTTCTTCCATATTGATTCGTCGCATCGTTCGGATGTATGGACCAAATGAACCATGCGCTAATGTGCCTTGATTAAGTATTGCAGCGCCATCTATAAGCCAAGCAATCATGCAAATATCAGCCCATGTAGGGCAAGGGTAATTAAAACAGTTATGGTATTTTGTAACGCCTGTAATTAAATCGCGAAGCATAGCATTGCGAGATTTGCCTAGGTCTTGTGCAACTTCGTATAGCATTTGCCCATGCCCGACTTCATCTTGTACTTTTGCAGTTAATGCTAACTTTCGCAAGAGGCTTGGGGCTTTGACAATCCATTCACCCTCAGGAAGCGCGCCAACAATTTCACTGTTTGCATGATGTTCTGCCATGCGTAACATAAGTGATCTATACGCTTCAGGCATCCAATCGTTGGGCTCGATAAGTCCACCGTTTGCAACGTGTTCTTCGAATGCTGCTAACTTCTGTGGATCTTCGTTTGAGCAATCTCCAACTTTGACTTCAACGTTTGCACTTGCGCTCATTGCACTTCTCCTTCAATAAGTGTTGCTAATCCTTGCCCGACGCCAACACAGAGTGTAGCAATTCCTCTGCGGACTTTCATTCTATTCAACTCATGTATAAGGGTGACTACTAATCGTGCACCGCTGCAACCAAGCGGATGTCCAAGTGCGATAGCACCGCCATTCACGTTCACTTTTGATTCATCTAATTCTAATCCTTGAATACATGCAATAGATTGCGCTGCGAACGCTTCGTTCAGTTCAAACAAATCAATGTCGTGCTTAGTAAGACTGGTACGCTCAAAAAGTTTTTGCGTTGCATGGATTGGTCCTGTGCCCATAACAGCAGGATCGACCCCGCTAGATGCGCATGGACCAACATACCCTAGAATTTTTAGCCCCAAAGATTTTGCGAGTGATTCTTCAACTAAAACGACTGCTGCAGCACCATCATTGACGCCACTACTGTTGCCTGGAGTAACAGTAGCATCGCTATCTTTTGAAAAAGCAGGCCGTAATGAATGTAGTTTTTCAAGGGCAACATCAGGGCGGGGGTGTTCATCGGTATCGAAAATGATGGGGTCGCCTTTCCGTTGTGGAATAGAAACAGGAATAACTTCTTCATCCCATTTTCCCTGTTCTTTTGCTGAGTTCCATTTTTGTTGGCTGTTCCAAGCGAAGGTGTCTTGTGCCTCACGCGATATTGACCATTTTCGTGCGACATTCTCAGCGGTTTCGCCCATGGAAAAGGGATGGTAGAGTTCGGAAAGTTTTGGGTTTGTGAATCTCCACCCGATTGTGGTGTCGTAGATATCGCAGCGTCTATCAAATGCAGTTTGCCCTTTTGGCATCACGAACGGAGCTCTGCTCATTGATTCAACTCCACCTGCAACCATTACATCGCCGCAATGACCTTCAATCATTCGCGCGGCTACATTTATTGCTTCAAGCCCAGAAGCGCATAGTCGGTTTACTGTTGAGCCGGGAACTGTTTCAGGAAGACCAGCGAGTAGCGCAGACATTCTTGCAACATTTCGATTGTCTTCGCCCGCTTGGTTTGCCGCACCCAAATAGACATCGTCGATACTCGCAGGGTCAATACCAGCGCGGGCAACCACTTCTTTTATAACGATAGCTGCTAAGTCATCTGGTCGTATTGAACTGAGCGCCCCTCCATATCGACCAATTGGCGTGCGTACGGCGGAAACGATTGCTGCTCTTCTAGTCATACCCGGTATTGTACTGTCTTACGTTATGCTGAAACAGTGCCAAGCGGCGGGGATGCAAAACGGTTATCAGTCACCGTTTCGTTCAGTGCACCGAGTAAGTTATACACTTTATCAATACCTATTCTCTTCGCCCATTCCATTGGCCCAAGAGGGTAGTTTGTACCAAGTTTCATTGCAGTATCAATATCTTCTTCCGAGGCTACTTCCTCAGTCACAGCCCACATTGCTTCGTTGATTATTCCGCCAAGAACCCTTGCGAAAATATATTTTTCTAGCATCGAACCCGATATGCAAGTTGCTTCTAAGCAAAAATCATTAATCGCTTTCTCTAATCGTTCAGAGACTTCTAGCTCTTCCCTTTCAGTCAGAATTGCTGGAACGATATTATTTCTGTCGTCATGGGCGTATGCTCCGCAACCAGTTTTTCGACCAAGGTTATTTTTCTCAACAAGCGATTCTTGCTTGGCACTCGGAGCAAGTCTACTTGGTTGACCTAGTCTATTCCAAACACTTCGAGTAGTTGCAACGTTTATGTCTTGACCAATCAAGTCTGTCAACATAAATGGTCCCATTCGGAATTCGCCGAGCGATTGCAGGGTTTCATCTACTAAATCTACTGTCGCTAATCCGTCTTCAACAATTCGCCATGATTCAAGATAGTATGGCCTTGCAACTCTGTTTACAATGAAGCCGGGTGTATCGGAGGCTTGCACCACAGTTTTCCCCCAAGCTTCTGCTATGAGTGTTGCTCTTATAACTGCACTCTTCGCTGACTGCGTTCCACTAACAATCTCTACGAGGGGCATAATCGGAGCAGGATTAAAGAAATGCATTCCAACAATTCGATCTGCATACCCCGTTGCATGAGCAAGTTCATTTACCGAGAGCGACGAGGTATTCGTTGCAATAATGGAGTCAGGCGCTAGCTCACAGAGTTCAGTTAAAACTTTACTTTTAATGTCAAAATCTTCGACGATAGCTTCAATTATTAAATCGCAATCAACTAACTCATGTACATCAGTCGTGCCGTGAATTCGGCTTTTGTTTTCATTAGACTGTTCTTCAGTGATTTGTCCCTTTTCGACAAGCCGGTCAAAGCGTTTTGAAATGCTTTCAACGGCACTGTGTACAAGTGATTGTTCAATGTCAAACAAGCGTACAGTCCAACCAGCGGTAGCAGCAGTTTGTGCAATACCTGCGCCCATAGTTCCTGAGCCAATTATTCCAACGGGATTTGTTGCGTTTGTAGTCATGCAGTGTTTCATCATACGTAAAGAAATGATCGCCGGATTCAATCGTGCGTAAAGATTGGCTTTCTCTTTTCAATAAACGCGACTACGCCTTCAAAATGGTCATGTGTTCTTCCGGCAGTCTCTTGTGCGTATGCTTCTTGCGCTAGTTGTTCAGCAAAATTATTTTCAAACGATTGGTTGAGCAACCGCTTTGTGAGCGAAACTGCTTTTCCAGGAAGCGACGCGAGCGATCGAGCTAATTTCTTCGTTGCTTCTTCAAGTTCAGCATGGGGAACGACTTGGTTTACAAGTCCAATTGCTAATGCTTCCTCAGCTTTTACAGGTCTTCCAGTGCAGCACATTTCCATTGCACGTCCAAAGCCAACTAGGCGTGGCAGCGTCCAGGTGCTTCCAGAATCGGGAACAAGACCAACATGCACAAAGACTTCTATGAATGATGCATGTTCACTTGCAATACGCATATCGCAAGCAAGTGCTAGTGAGCATCCTGCTCCAGCAGCGACACCATTTACGGAAGCGATCACTGGTTTTTCCATGTTGTGAATTGCTTTCACTATTGGGTCGTATCGTTTCTTTAGATCAGCACCTAAATGCGGTTCGTGACCGGGAATATATTTTTCTTTTAAGTCGCCTAAGTCTTGTCCTGAACTAAACGCACGCCCAGTACCGGTTAACACAACAACTCGAACCGCTTTGCTTTTGCTAGCGTCTTTCAATGCTTGTTGGAGTTCGGTTGTTAACGCGTTGTTAAACGCATTAAGCACGTCGCTTCGATCAAGCGCTATTGTGCAAACGCCGTCGATAATGGAAACGGAAATAGTTTCGAATTCTGTGGTTGTGCTCATTTGTTATGTTCCTGAAAAAGTAGGTTTGCGTTTTTCAATGAATGCAGTCATACCTTCGGCTTGATCGTTTGTGTCAAAAAGAGAATAGAACAGTGCACGTTCTTCAACAAGTCCCTCAGAAAGGTGTAACTCACTTGCGTTTAAGACAGAGGCTTTCGCTGCACGTACCGATATAGGTCCTTTTGCCGCAACTATTTTTGCGACATTAAGAGCCTCTTCAAACCAATGTTCCTTCGGAACTACTCTGCTCACGAGACCGTGCTTGCATGCTTCTTCTGCAGTCAGGAAACGACCGCTCAGCACTACGTCCATTGCAAGTGCTTTCCCAAGAGCACGAGTTAACCGTTGCGTTCCGCCTGCACCCGGCATTACGCCGATGTTAATTTCTGGTTGCCCTATTTTGGCAGTTTCTGATGCAACAATAATATCGCAGTGCATCATAAGCTCGCATCCTCCACCAAGGGCAAAGCCACTCACTGCTGCAACGATTGGTTTTCGGATTTTTTTTATTCGCTCCCAGACTGCGAATTGATTTCGCTTTCGCATTTCATCCGAGCTAGCTGTAGCCATGTCACCTATGTCAGCACCGGCGGCCCATGCGCGTTCATTTCCTGAAAGTAACACGACGTTGATAGTGTCATCGGAGTCGTACTGCTCCATGAGTTCTGCGATGTCTTCCATTAAGGGCAGGTTCAGTGCATTGAGAACTTTGGGGCGATTGATTTTGATTATCGCGACCGGTCCGTCAACTTCAGTTAAAAAGTGTTTGTCTGTAGTCATATGTGCGCATCGTAACCTTTGTAGACTTTACGTGGAGGCAGCGTTTTGAATTAGGTTTTTTATAGTAGCTGAAGGTAGAACCCGCTGAATCTGCTTGCCTGTAGCGCACACGGTGTCGCCTATGGAAGCGGTAATTTCGCATACGACTGTACAGTCTTTTAACTCAGTAACAATGGCTGAAACGGTTACGGTGGTTCCCAATGGTGCAGGGGCGGAATGGTCAATCGAAAGATGCGAACCGATCCCTTGCTCATCTATTTCTAAATGAGGGGCGAGTGTTTCTCTTGCAGCGCATTCAAATTGGTGTGCAATGTCCCACGTGGAGCAGACAGGGTGGATTACAACGCCATGAAACTGCGGTTGCATTTCTTCTGTTACAACAAATTGAATTGTTTCTGCATTTCCTACTTTGATTGAAGGCTTCATTCATTCCATCATATATTGAGGCGAAGGCGTTTGGGGGGTTCATAATTGCCCTTGTAAAACACCATATCTGTTGATGGGGGGATTTTAATTGCGATTTTTGCGGGTTATTTCCACTCTGCATGGTATTGTAGAGGTACCACGTTCTCTAAAACTTCTAGAGGTATACCCCATTATGTCCACAGGTGATTTTCCAACAGACCCAAACGCTGAAACAATGGCATCAGGTGATTTTCCAACTGACCCCAATGCTGAAACTATCGGTTTGCCTAGCGATGAATCTGGTAAAGGGAGCGTCCCTGAGTTAGGGAAATTCACAACGCAGAATATGCCCACTGAAATCGGTAGATATCGTATTCTTGGCATCATTGCAAGTGGTGGCATGGGCAGTGTGTACGAAGCAATGCAAGAAGCACCACGGCGTCGAGTTGCGTTGAAAGTGATTAAAGTGGGCGCTGCAAGCGAGATGGCTTTACACCGTTTTCAGTTTGAAGCACAAACTCTTGCAAAACTAAGTCATCCAAATATTGCTCAAATTTACGAAGCGGGCACTTGGGAAAGTGAGAACGGCGAAGCGCCATTCTTCGCAATGGAATATATCCCTGGCGCACAGACCCTTATAAAATACGCTGAAAGAAAAGACTTATCAATCAAGGACCGCCTTAGTTTGTTTGCCAGTGTGTGCGACGCTGTGCATCACGGACATCAAAAGGGTGTTATTCACCGTGACTTAAAGCCAGACAATATTCTTGTAGACAACAACGGCGATCCGAAAATTATTGACTTTGGTGTAGCGCGTGCGACAGATGCGGACCTTGCAGTCACAACGATGCAAACTACGATGGGACAACTGATAGGTACGTTGCAGTATATGAGCCCAGAGCAATGCGACGCAGACCCAGATCGGATTGATACTCGAAGTGATGTGTACGCTCTTGGTGTAATTTTGTTTCAGCTTCTATCAGGTGCATTGCCGTACGACTTACGCCGGCAAGCGATACATGAGGCAGTTCGAGTTATTAAAGAACAAAGACCTTCTTCCATGGCGACGATTAGCGGAACTTTACGAGGCGATGTAGATACAATTGCGCTAAAAGCGATGGAAAAAGATCGCGATAGGCGATACCAATCTGCTGCAGAACTAGCGGGCGATATTCATCACTTCTTAAACAACGAGCCAATCATTGCTCGTCCATTAAGTATCGGATACCAAGTAGGGCTCTTTACGAAAAAGTACAAGCGGACATGTGCAGCAGTCATTTTGCTGGCTGTTTCTATAGTAGTGGGCATCTTCGGTACAACCTACGGAATGTTAGAAGCGAATCACCAGAAAACAATCGCTATAGAGCAGCGTGACTTAGCTGAGAATCGATACGAAGCTGTCCTTGATATTTCTAAAGACGTTCTTGGCGATTTTTACAATGGCATTGTAAAATTAAATGCAGCTCTTGAGGTTCGTAAGCTAGTTCTTGATTCGTCAATGGAACACTTAGTAGACCTAGAGGAATCAGCAGGACCAACCAACGAACTGCAAGCAACAAAAGCAAAAACGCATACTCTTCTTAGCCAGTTTTATGGCAGTTTGAATGCATCAAATATGGGTGACATTGACTCTGCAAGGGTACACCAACAAAATGCTATTACGTTGTATACAAATCTTATAGAAGATGGCGCAGTAGAACATCATTACAACTTGGCACTCTGTTATTCCGAACTCGCACACCTTGATAGGCTTGAAAAAAAATACGGGGACAGTTTGAAAAATTTAGAGACTGCTCTAGAGCATAATTCTAAGTTGTTACAAACTAACCCAGATGATAAATATGCCATGCGATTGCATCGTCGTGTTCTTATGACTAAACTCGATGTCCTCGTAAAGTTAGAAGACACAAAAGCTGTTCAAGAGTTACTTACAACATTGATAGAATCCCGCAAACGAGCATATCAAGAATCACAAAATGATTTGCGCTTGCAACGGGACTACGCAAATATTCTGTTGAGAGCTGGAAGTGTAAATCTTGGCGCGGGCAATTTCGATACATCAATTGACCAATATGAAACAGCATTAAGTGCATTCAAATCGCTCGTTGCATCGGAGCCAGAAAATGGTAGGGCACCGCGCGATTTAGCGTGGGGATATTACTTTCTAGGAGAAGTATATATTGCAAATGACCAGCATACTGTTGGATTAGAACATCTCGAATCTGGTCTTGCGCTTATAAAAGACAGGTGCATTGCGTTCCATATGGATGCCGATGCTCGTTCGGACCTTCCAAAGTACCTTGGAGCGTATGTGAATATATGCGGCGAAATAGACCAAGATGACCGCTCTAAAGAGCAGTGTTTCATCGTATTGTTGCATTTACAGCCAGTTATTGAAGGTAATCCTGAAAATTACGCACTTGGCGAAATATACAACCAAATCCAGGAATGGCACGACCAAATTGGTCAAGTTGCAGCCTTGGAAAATTAAACAATGCTCCTTACAGCATCTTTTTTAGACTAAAAACAGCATAATTGAATTTTATTGAGAATATAGGTTCACACTTTGCTTTCTAATGGATAGTTGGTAGTGACAAGTGAATTAAAAATACACAAACAACGAACTCTTCTAGAACACTCCTCGTATTACTGAAAACTTCTCTTTCCTCTCCTAACTCTCCTCTCTCCTCTCTCCTCTTTCCTCTCTCTCCAAACTCTCTCCAAACTTCCTTATACAAGGAGAAACACTTCCTCGAGCCAATAGCTTGAGGGAGTGTTTTTTGTTACGTGTTCGGGTTACGTACCCGCGAGTTTTGCATTACAAACGAGGAAGCTCTTGGTATTGCGTTTTCAGGCTCTGGATTCCTACTTCTTCGCCGATGATGGTGAGTTGGTCGTGTTCTTCTAATACGGTACTGCCACGAGGAATAACCATATGGCCTCTTCTGTGAATAAGTGTAAGAAGGCAATCTTCTGGGAACCCGAGTTTATGGATAGGTAAATCAATTAAACTTTCCGTGCGGGTTCCTACTTCTAAATGAAGAGATAGGAACCGATCTTCTCGGAGTAAAATTTCTTTGAGTTGCTGGTTCGTTGAAGCGGCTAGCCATTTTTTCATAAAGCCTTCTTTGTCTACGTGGCCTGCAAGTTGCGCAAGCATACGTAAGTGTTGGGAAGGGTCTTTTTCTGGACTTACAAGGAAAAAGATAGCTCGAATCGATTTCTCTTCATGGTGCTCACCAAAGGCGCCACCAATATCAATAGTAACTCCTTCGATACTTCTGGCGATGACCATCAAGGGCGTGTCAATATGTGGAAGTCGTAAGTGTGGCAGTGCTACGTTTCCAGTTACTGGAGTAGCTCCAATTTTAGTGCCATGGAGAAACTCTTCAGATAATGATGTGGATGTGACTGGAAGCAGTGCAGAAAGTTCTTCGGATGCCAAGCGGACGATATCTTCAAATGAAGAGCCGTCAGGTGCATCAACCACTCTGGCTGTCGTTATTATTTCATCAAAGGGGTCATGCGCACGTAATCCTTTTTCTTTGAGGATTTCACGAAGTTCTACATCTAAAGCGTCAAATCGTTTGCGACCAAGGCGTTCAAAAATGTGATACAGCGCACCATACCGCTCTACTCGTTTTCGAGCGTAAGCAAAATACCAGAGTACGCCAACAACGATTATTGCTGAGGAGAAAAGCACTGGAATCCAACCCATTACGACAATAATTGCGAGACAAGAAATCACGCCAACAATTTGAAGCCAGGGATAGAAGGGGGCTCTAAAACCAGGGTCGTACGAATCAAGTTTGGTTTCACGCATAACTACCACAGCAATGCAAAGTAAAGCGAACATCAGGAGTTGAAAAGAACTCGCTAGTTTTGCAATTTTCAATGGGTCTAAAAACAATATGACAATCGCAATAACTGAAGCGGAAACAACAATGCCTATAACTGGGGTACCCTTGCCGTCAACTTTGCGTAATAGTTTCGGTAGCAAGTGGTCTCTACTCATTGCGAGGGGATAGCGCGAAGCACTCAAAATTCCAGCGTTTGCAACAGACAAAAAGGCAAAAATGGCAGCAAACGCCATGATATATGCACCGGTGCTTGACCCTGTTATTTCTCGTGCAACGGTAGAAGCGGGCGTTAAGTTAATCTCGCCATTAACATGTGCAAGGTTTTCGGTACCACTTACGCCAACCATCACAGATACACCAACGATATACACGATCACAGCCACACCAATTGCTAGGAATAGACCAAGGGGCAAGTTGCGTTCGGGATTTTCAATTTCACCCGCAACGCTAATGACTTTGGTTACGCCAACGTAACTAATGAATACCAAGCCAGCTGCAGAAAATATATTCATTGCGCCACTATCTAAAAAGCCATCGAAGTTTGCTGGTCGGATAGCGATAGAGCCAGCGACTAAAAACCACGTTAACAAAGACAGAAGCAACACGACAAGTACGATTTGGAACGAAGTAGTTTTCTTTGCCCCTAAGATGTTTAATCCAGCGAAGAATACAACAAGCCCCAGTGCTATGAATGTGTAGACAGAATCGCCAGTTTCAGCAGGCAGAAACAACTGTATGTACGCACCCATGCCGACGAGAGCAAAAGCAGTTTTGAGGATGAGGGCCAGCCAAATTCCTAAACCGCCAATCGTGCCAACCATCGGTCCAAGGCTTCTATCAAGGAAATAGTACGCTCCGCCAGACCTTGGCATTGCAGTTCCAAGCTCAATTTTGCTGAGCATCGGAGGTATTAACAATAACCCTGCTATTAAATATGCAAGGACAACCGCAGGCCCTGCAATTTGTACGGCAAAACTTGGCAAAAGGAAAAAACCACTGCTGAGTGTTGCGCCCGTAGCGAGTGCAAACACGCCAAACAGTCCTAAATGTTTCTTAGTTTTGGGGATGGAGGGCATTTGTATTGCCCATTATGCCCGATTTCCAACAATCCCGTTGGTTTTACTTGCTGGGCTCTGTCATGGCCTTGAAATCAAGCAGGTCGTCGAGTTGCTCCTCTGAAAGAAGCCCCTCTCTTAACGCGCACTCGCGTATGGTTTCCCCACTAGCAAACGCATCTTTGGCTAATTTTGCTGCGTTATCGTATCCAATGACTGGCGCAAGAACTGTCCCAACCATAAGGCTCTGCTCAACGAGTGCTTCCGCCTTCTCTTTATTGACCTGCATATCTTGGATTAGCTTCGTATCCATGACACCCGCGATGTTGCCAATGAGTGAAATGGAGTCAATAAGACAATCTGCAATAAGAGGCATACAAAGATTTAACTCAAGCAGAGATCCTATGCCTCCGCTAGCTGCTGTAGTTATAGAAACATCGTTGCCTACAACTTTGCAGAAAACTTGCATCGCAGATTCTGAAATGACAGGGTTGACTTTGCCGGGCATAATGGAAGAGCCCGGTTGGATGGTGGGAAGGGTAAGTTCAAACAAGCCACAGCGTGGCCCAGAACCAAGCCAGCGAATATCGTTTGCAATTTTTGAAATACTCGTAGCGATTGTTTTTATTTCACCATGTGCTTCAACAACGCAATCACGAGTGGCCTGTGCTTCGAAGTGATTGAGTGCTTCTGAAAAGGTAATTTTTGTAGCTTTCGTTAACTCCTTGCACACCATCCCAGAAAACTTCGGGTGGGTATTCATTCCAGTTCCGACCGCTGTGCCACCAATGGGCATGTTTTCAGCAAGGCGCATCATCGCGCGCTCAGCACGTTTGATTCCATAATCGATGGCAGCAGCATATCCCGAAAAGATTTGACCAACTCTAATAGGAGTTGCATCCATGAGATGAGTCCGGCCAATAGTGACAATAGAATCCCATTTTTTTGCTTTGGCTTTTAAGCCTTTGCGAAGTTGTTTTAAATTCGGAATAAGAATTGATTTAATTTCAATACAAGCGGCAAGCTGCATCGCAGTTGGAAATGTATCGTTTGATGATTGACCCATGTTGACGTGATCATTTGGGTGAACTGGGTCTTTTGCCCCAATGTGGTTTCCAGTATTTAGGCAGACTATGTTTGAAAGCACCTCGTTCATATTCATATTTGTTGATGTGCCTGATCCGGTTTGGAAAATATCAATTGGGAAATGTTGCATCATCTCTGCTGCATCCTCAGGCGACTCAAAAGAATCAAGCACTTCATCGCAGGCTTGCACAATCAGTTTCGCCCTGCGTTGATCGAGATATGCAAGCTTCAAGTTTGCTACTGCAGCAGATCGTTTTAACAATGCGAATGCATGAATAACAGCTGGATGAACAGTTCTTCCTGAGATGGGAAAGTTTAATACTGCTCTTTGCGTACTTGCTCCATAGAGTACGTGCGGTGGCACTTCCATTTCGCCCATTGAATCACGTTCTATTCGGGTTTTTTTTGTTCGTTTTGCCATTGTGGTGAGATTCCAAATTTATGGGTCAGTTGATTCTTCAAGCACGATTTCTTGGTCAATTCCAAGTTGCTCGCGTTGCTCTGGTGTAAGTTGTTCTGCAAATCGAATAACAATCTGCTGAGAGATAACTGCTGCCGTGGTCGGGTCATCGTCTAACACTTCTTGCCAGACTACAATCCAAGGTGCGGGTGTCGCTCGTGCGTTAGCAGCGGTATCCCAAGCAGCAGCTGAAATTGCTGCGTTGAATCGTAGTGAAAGCAAGTCTTCTTCTAGCGATTCGCCAAAGTGGTCAAGCAACTGAACTGCTGCAACTGCTTCCCCTGATCCAATCATGAGTGGAACAGCGCGCCTTGCAATAGCTTTTTGTGCGGCTCGACTTCTTGAATCTGCGCTTTCCCATAAAGCAGATAGGATTTGAAGTCGTATATCGTCTCGTGCTAATTTTTTGAGCATGTCGTCTGCACGTAAAAACTCACTGGTACTTAGTTGCATCGCAATTTCGAACGCAGCAATATCCCATGCAGCATTGTTTTCTTTGTAAAGAGACATCAACTGCTTGAACGCGTCTATGTCGGTATGTTTTTGCAATGCGATGAGTGCATAGTCATACATAAGTGCGGAATCTGCGTTTCTAATCAAGGGCTCAGCAAATCCTGCTGAAGCAAAACCCTTTGCGGTTGCAATTCGAAAATCGATATTCGTTGAACCAAGCATGATTGCCAAATTTTGTTTGTCTTGAACATCGCCTAGCATTGCTTCTAATGTAATGAGTGCTGGTCGGTCTTGAATGCGACGCAATTTTTTAATATTGCGGACAATTTTTTGAGCCGTATTTGTAGATACTTCGTTTGAATCAAGGAGTACGACGAGCGTTTCCGCAGCCGATGTTCCTGAGTCGCTGGTAAGCAGGGCAATAGTTGGTGCAATTGCAAGTGGACTTGGCTGCGTTCGAAAGTATGCAAGCTCTTGGGCAATCACATTTGAGTCAGTTTCGAACTCGAGTGAATTTGCAACAAAGTTTGCAAGACCAGGGACATTTATTTCCGGTAACAGTTGCGCAGCAGCGAGCCGAACTCGCGAACTTGGGTCTCGAAGCATATCCACAACGAGTTGCAATTCTTCGTCTGTAGCATCGCCATCGCGGAGTAAAATGGCAACCCGCTCGATACCAAACTGTCGCAACTCTGGCAGTGGGTCGTGCAGAACACTTGGCAGTTGCTCGTGTTGGTATTCTGATGAAATGTGTGGCCAATAGAGCGTATAGGATTGCAGCAATCTATTTTTAAGGGATGCAATAGTTTCTGTTTGCTCGTAGACAGGAATCTCAGTATTGGCAACCGGATTAGGTGTCGGTTTTGCAACTGCTGGAGTACGTCGGTTTTGGTCTATTACTGGGGGCGATTCGCAATTTACGAGCAAAAATCCAGCGCAAGTGAGAATTCCAGTATGAAATGTAAGGTGTAGAAGCGAGTTCATAGCAGGTACGAGCAGTGTATTCGATTCTATCGAAATCAAGCGGTTTTCCAATGAACAACTTTATAAATGGACGTACAATATGATTCATATGAGCAGTTGGCAAGATGCAGAACAACACGCAGACCGAGCCCTCGAAATGTACGAGAGGGGACGGCTTGCAGAAGCAGAGACAGAACTTAGAAAAGCGCTAGATATCGACCCCGACCAAGGCGATTGGCATTTTAACTTAGGTCTTACACTTGAGCGAACAGGCAGAGATGGGGAAGCGCTTTCTAGTTATGAGCAAGCCTCGCGACTGCTTGTTGAAGCAATAGATCCACAACTTGCTGCAGGTTCTACTTGTTTGCGACTGTCAAGATTTAATGATTCAATTGATTGGCTTGATAAAGTGTTGGCTTTGGATTCATCAATTGAACCAGCGTGGTCGCTGTTGATTGATGCAAATGCAGCCCTTGGAAATCATGACGCAGCAGAAACCGCTTTTTATATGGCGCAAGATGCTCTTGCTGATCCGAGCGCACACGTGCTTGTTTCGATGAGTGCAAGTCTGCTTTCGAGGGGGCTTCTCGACCGTGCAGTTTGGTGTGCTCGTGAAGCATTAAAAATAGATTCAAATGTTCAGAATGGTCGTTTGCGATTAGCAAGCGCGCTGGTTGCTTCTGGTCAAGGGCAACAAGCTTCGCAGATTTTACTTCAAGAATTACGCGATGATCCCGGAAACGTACAAGCGCTTCTACTGCACGCAGATGTTCTTGCAGAGTCTGGTCGCACTAACGAAGCACTGATAAAATTGCACCGTGTTCTTGAACTTGAGCCCGCAAACGTCGATGCTCATATTCTTGCGGGTACATTTGCAATCGAAGATAAGCGCTGGGAAGAATCATTTATTGCATGGGGATTAGTGCGGCGGTTGCAGCCAAGTCACCCAACAGCGTGCTTGTATTTAGCACAGACATTACTTGCGATGGGTCGTGGAACTTCTGCAAAGCCTCTTCTGCAAGAATATGTAGACCGTATGGATAAAAATGCTACTGCACAAGAAAAAATTCTGATTGCTGAGTTGTTACTTTCTGCAGATGAGCCAACACTAGCAACTTCTTTGTTAGAGCCACTCCGCGAAAGTATCTCAGACGAAGATGCACTTACACCAAAATGCCTTCGCCTACTCGCTGTATCATTGTTTGGAAGTGGGATGATTGATGAAGGTGCTTCGATCAGTAGAAAAGTTTTACGGTTTGATCCAAACTGCATAGCCTCAATTCACAATCTTGCCCTTGCCGCTGTTAAAAATCACAGGTATCGCTCAGCTTGGGGTTGGGTGCGTCGAGGTCTTGCGGTCGATCCATACGATAACGATCTACGCAGGTTACGTTCCCGATTGATCTGGGAAGGTATGGCGCAATACGTGAAAAAAATATTCGTTCGCTAAACCCCGAGTCGAAACTTACATAGTTCCAGAAGTGAATGGCAGCAAAGCCATGAATCGAGCACGTTTGATTGCTTGTGCAACCATGCGTTGTTCCTTCGCGGAAGTAGCAAGGCGTTTGCGGGAGTAAATTTTACCGTTTGGTGTCATTAGTCGGCGCAAATCTTCAACTGATTTGAAATCGATGTATTTCTTATCTCGGTTATCAGTTTTAAGATATGTCTTTGCTAGTGGTCTGCCGTAGTCTTTGCTCATTGTGAACCTTTCGTCGTGGGTTAAATGTAGCCCCACCTTAATATAAGTGGAGCGACGAGAACGAGGTATTGTACAAAAGCTCTCCGTTCAAGGCAAGCGATGGTTGGCGAAGGTATCCTGTACAGTACATGCTCCCAATTATTGGAATCACCTCTGATTATCATAAAAAACGCCATCGAGTGGGTTGCGGCTACACAAATGCAGTGACCTTAGCGGGAGGAATTCCAGTAATTTTGCCAGCAATTCAAGATTGCATTCCACAATATAAAGAAATGTGTGATGGTTTTATCTTCACCGGTGGCGACGACCCAGTAATGGAAGAGTGGGGCATTGCATCTCATCCAAGCACTACCCCAGTTCATACTGAAAGGCAGTCCTTCGAATTGGCACTTTTACAAGTATTGCAACATCAACCAGAGGTTCCAGTCTTAGGAGTTTGCCTGGGCATGCAGTGGATGGGATTGCTCGCAGGCGGTGTATTGAACCAGGATATAGAAGAGCCATTTGCGAGTAATCATGCGCAAAATGACCACGTCATCACTGGCTCATTCGGTGAAGGTATAGTGCATAGTCACCACCACCAGGCACTGGAAGAAGTTGGCGAGTTAGAAATTATTGCACTCGCTGATGACGGCATTATCGAAGCGGTACAACATCCAAACCATTTGTGGTACAAAGGCGTGCAGTGGCACCCAGAACGAACTAACGACGAACAATTAGGACAACATATTTTTGACCATTTGGTAAAAGCGTGTTTGCAAAACTAAGGCAAGTATTGAATGACTATTCCATCTCCACTTCAAGATTCACTCGAACATTACCAAACTGAAGTTTCATTTCAATCAGACGATGGTGATCGTACTGGCGCGGCAACAGGCGAAAGTAGTTCCCAAGTGCTTTCAGAGTTCTTGCCTTGGGGCGAAAACGGGTGCTTTGTATTGGCTACCACTGGGATTGTTGAATTGGAATACGCAGCGTTGCAAAAATCTTGTGGGGTTTTTGACGCTACCTGTAGAGGCACGATTCTTCTCACAGGCGAGGATAGGCTTGAATGTATAAACCGGTTGACCACACAACAATTAGCTTCGATGAAAATTGGAGAATCTCTACCGACATTTATTACAAGTAGAAAAGGAAGCATCATTGCTGATGTACTAGTGCATGTACTCGAGGATGCAATTTGGATTGATGTTGATGTAACAGTTCAACAGCAAGTCATCGACCACATTCTTGCGTACGTTGTGATGGAGGATATCACTGTTTCAGATATAACAGAATCAATGCATTGGCTTTGGTGTTTCGGTGAAACTGCAAATGAAATGCAAGTAGAAGGCGCTCAAGTGTGCACACTACCTGTTGGACTTTTTGGGATGCCAGGCAAAGCAATCGCGACTGCACCAGAACACACACACGCTGTTTGGGATTCTTTGATTGCACAA
>JABJDN010000109.1 GCA_018665385.1 Phycisphaerae bacterium
CGATGACAAATTATGCAATGAGGCATTGCGGTCACTCTCAAAAGAACAATACAAAGGAAGCCCTCCTGCAAGAGAATCTGGCGAACGGACTGGCGACGGTGGATTACAGTTTTACCCTGAACGGTATGCGCATTCGTACCAGGCATGGCATGAAAATTTACGCGACTGGTGTATATCAAGACAACTTTGGTGGGGACACCAAATTCCTGTGTGGTCAAAAACTTTCGCAGAAGGCGAAGAGATAATATGGCCAGCAGAAGGCGAATCACACGTAGCATCAAGCCAAGAGTTTGACGAAGGTGAACAAGTCACAAATGTATATGTGTGCGTGCAAGGCGGGCATGAACGTACAGAAATAGATTTAGAAAAGACAGGCTTCACTCGGGATGTGGATGTTTTAGATACATGGTTTAGTTCAGCGCTGTGGCCAATCTCGACGATGGGTTGGCCGAACCCTGAAGCGTTTCCAGACACGATTGGTTTACTTGAAAAGTTCAATCCATCCAGCGTGCTTTGTACAGGACGAGACATTATTACTTTATGGGTGAGCCGAATGGTCATGTTCAACCGGTACTTCTGTGATGGGGCACTACCGTTTACAGATGTGTACATCAATCCTATGATTCAAGATGGCTTCGGTCAGCGAATGAGCAAATCGCTCGGGAATGGCGTTGACCCTAGAGACATTATCTTGACGCATGGCGCAGATGCTATGCGATACACGATGGTGCAACTTGCAACAGGCACGCAAGATGTTCGCTTAGGTGTTGAATTGATATGCCCATATTCAGGCAAGATATTTACTCCAACGTATGTAAAATCAAAAACAGGGCATGAAGTCATGGCGCCTTTGCAGAGTTCTCCTGAAGACGAGACCAAGAAAATTTCAACGTTGTATGGAATACTCATTGGCGAAGTTGAAAATTGTGAAGATACCCCTCTTGCTGTGAACTCCTCATCAAGATTTGATGTTGGTCGAAACTTTGCTAATAAATATTGGAACGCAAATAGGTTTGCGTTGATGAACATTACTCGTCCTGTAGATGCAGTTACTCTCGATGAGTTAACACCAGCCGATCAATGGATGCTGAACAAAGTACAACTATCCATTGAAAAAATGAACGCAGCGCTCACGCAGTATCAATTTAATACTGTTGCTGAAACCATGTACGATTTGCTGTGGCGTGAATTTTGCGATTGGTACTTAGAAGCGATTAAGCCAACTATAAAGGACTCCCCAGCTCAGCAGCGAGTTCTTCATATTGTCCTTGATACAATTTGTAGAATGCTGCACCCGATTTGCCCATTCGTCACAGAAGCAATTTGGCCGCATGTGCATTCCATTCCAAGTGGAAGCATTGAAGGAATAACATTGCCAACCTGCGAACTAGTTGCGAATGCACAGTGGCCTTCCCTTGATGGTGTTTCACTTGACCAAGCTGAAATTGCATCATTTGAACAAACTCGAGAGCTTGTTACTGCAATTCGGACTGCTCGATCTTCGCAAAACGTGAAACCAAATAGAAAAATAGTATTGTTGGCAAATGGAAAAATAGAGTCGCTCGCAACAAAGCATGCAGTAGTACTTTCATCTTTGGCGGGTTTATCTGAAATTGTTCACCTTGGCGAAAAAGATTCTGGTTTTGCTCTCGCATTCGATGGCGAAACTATTTTGCTAGCAAATATGTTTGATGAGCAAGATGTTGCAGCGAATACAGAAAAAATCAGAGAAGAAATTACAGCACTCGAGAAGAAAGTTGCTGGTTTTAAAGCCCGACTTTCAACTGAATCGTATGTGAATAATGCACCAGGACATGTTGTGCAAGAAACGAGAGATATGCTCACAAAAGTTGAAAAAGACCTTGCTTCAGCAAAGGCATCAGTCGAGTTATGAATATACGGTATTGCGTAGTCTTATTGTCTGTTTGTTGTATAGGTTGTGCTGCAACTAAATACAATCCGCCACAAGATGATGCAGACATGCATTCAATTGATGATGGCAGCATGCAAAAAATACCTTGGGCCTTTGAGGGTGACGAAGGCGAACGCTTCATGAACGATGTGTGGGATATACGCACTACTATGAAGTATCAGCACATCGTAGATTCGCTCCCAAGTTTTTATACTGCATTGTTGCAACGGTACTCGACTGTCTTTGGCGAATTCCCTCTTCCTGCTTCACAAATGGATGTGTATCTTTTTGCTACACAAGAACAATGGCAGTCGCAACTAGTAAAAATGCTTGGGTGTAGAGAAGCGCAGCATTGGTTCCAGCTGGAATCCGGTGGAATTACAATCGACGGTAAAGCAATTCTGTACCACCTTGATCGAAGAGGTAGAAGCAGAGTAACGCTCCGAATAGCGGCACATGAAGGTTGGCATCAATACGCTGAAAAGATATTCAAAAAACCAATTCCAACTTGGCTTGACGAGGGCATAGGTACGTGGATGGAAGGGTTTCGATTACGCCGCAACGAAGTGCAATTCTTGCCAGCGAGTAATTGGGATAGGCTTACTACACTTAGGCGCATTGTCGCGGGGAATCGTTTGCACACACTGGATGAATTGATGAATTCAGACCCGAGCGATTTGCTTGAAACAGACAGGTCAACATTGCTTGGTTATTATGCACAGCTTTGGGGTTTGGTTAGTTTCATTATTGAGTCTGATAATGGTAAATATTTTCCTGCCCTTCAGTTGATTTTAGAGAGTGCTTTGCAGGGAACGATACAAGAACCCAACCAAGGTTGGCTGTTTTGTTTTGCTGAAGACCCAGTAGAGTTTGAAAAGGAATACAACACTTGGATAGTTGAGTACGTAAAACCAGGAACTTCATGGCGCTGATAGGCCTTATGTCAGATTCACACGGCGAATGGTTACGCACTCGTTCTGCGATTACTCTGTTAACCAGTGCAAAGTGCGAAAAAATATTACACATGGGTGACGTGGAAACCCACGAAGTTCTTGACGAACTTGCAGGACACCCCGTCTCTCTTGTCTTTGGAAATTGCGATTGCCCTTCTCGGCTTTCAGAGTATGCAGCGACACTTGGGATTGAGGTTTTAGACCCCGCTAGTGTTGTTGAGTTTGGCGGAAAAACAATAGCATTTTTGCATGGCCATGATTTTGAACAGTACGAAGCGTTTATAGAAAATCCAGAAATCGAGATAGTTGTACATGGCCATACTCATGAAAAACGCGACGAAATTGTAAATAAGACGCGTTGTATTAATCCTGGCGCCCTACATCGCGCATCTGTGTACACTGTTGCTGTACTAGATACAACTAGTGGAATATTAGAATTTCTAGAAGTGGAAACGTAACTATGCCAAGCAAGAGTTCTGAACAATTTAAAATTTCGGATATGAAAATCCGCGTTGCTGTACAGGATGATATTTCTGTGTTGCGTGATTTGTTTGAAAAAAGTCGCGTTGATGGTGAGATTCGAGAGAACGATACTGGCGCTGATTTAGACCACCTTATAGACGGATATTTTAATTGCCAGGAAAGTGGCTTTTGGGTTTCTGAGTTTGATAACACTATTGTTGGCATGATTGGTGTTCAAAAAATGAATGATAGTTCTGCAGAAGTTCGTCGGCTTCGGGTACGCGATATGTTTCGACGCAAAGGTATAGGTTCGGCATTGATGAAACATGCGATTTCATTTTGTAGAGAAAAGCAATTCTTAAAAGTAGTGCTTGATGTGCGGCTTGAACGCGAGCCTGCAATAAAAATGTTTGACTCCTTCGGTTTTTTGCATGGACGCGAACGGGATTTGAATGGTAGGCAGCTACGTGATTTCTATCTTGATTTGTATAGCGACACCCTTCAAACACACTCTGATTAAGAATAATCTTGTTATATACCTGTTATTAGCAATTCTCTTTTTGCATAAACGGTACTTGCACGTTATAGTTAGATTGGAGACCCCCCCCATTGGCTAATAAAACACGCAACTTTGGATTTACGCTTATCGAGCTATTGGTAGTTATGTCTATCATTGCCCTTCTGCTCAGTATCTTAATGCCCGCACTTGGAAGAGCACGGCATACGGCTATGGTGCAAAAAGATGCAACACAAATTAAATCAATTCATTCTGGGTGGATTACTTGGGCTGCTGGGAATGATGACAGGTACCCAACCCCGGGGTATGTAAATCGGGTTGGCGACATACGTGGTAGAGGTAAAGAAGATAGAGAGTTAAACACAACAGATAATGTTCACTCCTTAGCAGTGATGCAGAATTTGTATTCCGCTGGTTTGCTCGTGAGCGATAGCGAGCCGAGCGACAACGTGTACGCAATGGAAGCGTACGATTACGATGTTATAGATTCAAACGAAGATATCTATTGGGACGAAATGCTTGACGTTGACCTAGACGATGGCGGAACTGGATGCAATGTTTCGTACGCAAGTATTCCACTAATAGGCGACCGAAAGAAAAAAGAATGGACAAGTCGCGGTTCAGCTAATTATGCAATCATGGCAAATCGAGGCCCACCGTTTGGTCAGCCCATTGATATTTCCGTGACATACGATATACATGGCGGTGGTAGAACTTGGGAAGGTAACGTCTGTTGGCAAGACAACCACATGTCGTTTGAAAAAACATTACACCCTATTAATAGTGTTTACAGAACTGGCGAAGGATATGTATCTGACAACCTGTTTAACATTGATTGCGTGACTGGATTTTGTCATTTCTGGGGCGGTGATTCTTGGCTTGTTCTTGTCAGTGAATTGTCACCAGCAGGCGATATGTACGAATACCAATTAGCCCCAGAACTAGAGTGGGATGACGAATAACTTAATTTGAGTGGAGAAATTATGAAACTAGTACAACTAACAACTCTAGCATTTAGCGCCTTACTTCCTTGTGTGGCAGTTGACGCTGCACCGAGAAAGGTGATTTGCGAAAACTTTACAGCAACTTGGTGTGGGTATTGCCCAGATGTTGCGAATGGCATCATTATGCTTTTGGATGAATTCCCTGACAATTTTTATAGCATGCAAGTGCATGGTTCAGATTCGTATTCAACAGCATGGGGCAATGCTCGTAATTCTTTTTATAGTGTGCCAGGTTATCCAACTGTATGGCTTAATGGCTTATTGAAAATAGAAGGGTCTTATGGCAGCCCTGGTGCTAACTACTCGCAGATTCGCTCGAGATATATGCAATTGGCGAATGAAGCAACTGATGTCACTATAAATATGTGCGGCTCTTCTGTTGATGGCGATACCTATTCTGTTTCAGCTCAAGTTGGCATCGAGAATGGTGGTTCTGGTAAAACTATGACTATTCATATCGTTCAAGTCTTACACGACTACCCATCAAGTCCAAGTTATAACTATGGTTGTCTTAAACAAGGAAGTGGACAAACAATCACATTGACACCAGGTGAAATGCAAGACGTCACATTTGAGTTTGATCTTGATAGTTCTAGCCAGTCGCATACAGAGAACGTGTACTACCTTGCATGGGCGCAAACAACAAACACCTCTGGTCCTTCAGAAGTGTATCAAGCTGAAAAACATGTACATAACAGCGGTGATTGCCAAA
The DNA here is from genome assembly GCA_018665385.1 of Phycisphaerae bacterium. GTDB lineage: Bacteria > Planctomycetota > Phycisphaerae > Phycisphaerales > SM1A02. The sequence goes on from JABJDN010000109.1 coordinate 5,561, forward strand.
TTGATCATTTCTATGTTGGTGCAAAAGGTGATTTTGTAACGATCGGAGAAGCACTTGCTGTATCTGGTACTGGCGACACTATTACCGTAATGCCTGGCACGTACTACGAAAACATTGACTTTAACGGTGCTAGTATTGTGATGGAAAGTATGACGGGTGCAGAAGACACTATTATTGACGGAGGCGGCTCTGGATCAGTGGTTCGAATGTATAGCATGGAGAGTGCAACATTGCGAGGTTTTACTATACAGAATGGTTCATCGCCACTCGGTGGAGGTGTACTTATCAATGGTGAACCAATTATTGAAGATTGTGTTATCAAAGATAATAGTGCCCAAATCGGTGGCGGTATTTACAATTTATCTAACGGTTCTGCTGGCCCGAGTGTTATGAATACCTCGTTCTGCAACAATTCGACTTCGCACATTTACGGTGAATGGGTTGATAACAGCGGAAATATATTCGAAGATTCTTGCGAAGGTGATTCTGATTGCCCTGCAGATATTACTGGCGACGCATGGGTAAATGTGAGCGATTTACTTGCAGTTATCGATGCTTGGGGAAGCGATGATCAAGTAGCTGATATTAATGCTGATGGCATCGTAGATGTTGGCGACCTTCTTGAAGTCGTTGGTAGTTGGGGCGCTTGCCAATAGCATCTTGCATAATTCTACCTGCTAAATAAATGCAACAAGTCTCTTGATATGTCTCAAATTAGGGAAAGTACGTAGGTTGACGCAGTAGTTTTATTGCCCCTGCTTCCGCGGGAGACTGTTGCAGGGTATTTGTATAAAAAAACCCCCTCAGAAGCAAAGCTTCTAAAGGGGAATGTGAAGCGGGTGACCGGGTTCGAACCGGCGACATTCAGCTTGGAAGGCTGACGCTCTACCAATTGAGCTACACCCGCAAAAAGGTAGTTGCCTATTGTAACAAATTGCATTCAAGGCGGTTTTATTTCTTGCATACGGATGATTTGACTGCTACATTGAACAATCATCCTCTGTAGGTATGAGGATATGGAGAAAAATATTATGTCACGTTTTTACACTTTCATTGCTGCAACTTCTGCACTCATTGCAACCTCAACTCTAGGTCATGCTGATTCTATTCAGCCAAGTATGCCTTTGGACATTGTTCCAGTAATAGAAATTGAAGAACTTGACTGGGCAGCAGTTTTCGCAGAGGACGCTCAGCGATCTAGTAAGGACGAAGCTCCCCGCTTTGCTATTCCTCATAGTGTGAAGATTACTCCTGCGAGCGACGGGTTGTGGGAACGAGTGGACCGCAAGACAATGCGATGGTCTCTTCGTGTTGCATCGGATAATGCAATTTCGTTAAATCTTGGTTTTGAACGCTGGGCGTTACCAAGTAGCGCAACTATGACTATCACATCAACCGGCCACCGCATGGCGATACGCCCATTTACCTCTGATGATAATAAAGAACATGGCCAACTTTGGACTCCAGCAGTTCAAGGGGATGAGCTTCTGATTGAAATTTTAGTTTCACCAAGGGACCAACAAC
>JABJDN010000140.1 GCA_018665385.1 Phycisphaerae bacterium
AAACAATATTCGACTTCTTGTGCCAGCGAGTAGTTGTCCTTCTTGCAATCACAAATTACGTTTTTTTAGAGAGAACGTTCCTATTATAGGATGGCTGGCGATTCGAGGAAAATGCAGATATTGCAAAGCGCCAGTTTCGATGGAGTATCCAATAGTAGAACTGGTCACAGCACTGTTGTTTCTAGCGTGTTATGCAGTGTGTTATTGGATTCCAGAATCAACACCGTTCCTTGGCGAAATTTTTGGACCTTGGTGGCATGACAATGGTGTTATAAAAACATTACCCATGTTCTTGTCGTTGTTGACGCTTGTAGCAGGATTACTTGCGATGACAATTATTGACGCACGAACGTTTATGATTCCAATTCAAATTCCTCTATTTATGACCGCTGTCGGATTTCTAGCAGCTCTATTGCAACCTCATTTGAATATGCGCCACTTGCCTGAGCAAGTATGGCCATACCCACTTGTTGATTGGACTTGGGCGGGAGCTGCCTTCGGCGGGATGATTGGCGTTTGCGTGTCTACGTTCCTGTTAAAAATCGGCGTCTTTCGATACAGTTTTGCTGATTACGATGAGTATATACAAGGCGATGACATGCTCGCTGTCTATCCACATGCAAGACGAGAAGTCTTGCGGGAACTTGTTTTTGTTCTACCCATTGTTGTTGGTTTTATCGTTGGCTGGATGTGTGGGTATGAAACGGGATATCCTTCGCTTGCAGTGCAAGGAATTGCAGGAAGCATGCTCGGATACATAGTTGGCGGTGCGTTTGTTTGGGGTATTCGCATTTTCGGAAGTCTAGCATTCGGAAAAGAAGCGATGGGCTTAGGTGACGTGCATTTATTAGCCGGCGTTGGTGCAATCATCGGTTGGTGGGATCCAATTCTCATATTCTTCATTGCACCCTTTAGCGGTATCCTTTGGGCGATTGTTGCAGCGCTTCTTGAGAAGATAGGTAAGCAACACCAAGAAATACCCTACGGTCCGCACCTCGCAGTCGCTACATTGGTGGTTGTTTTCGCAAATCCAGGTATTCATTGGCTCTGGTCAGTAGCAATGCCCGGCGTGCATATGCCAACGACAGAAAAATTACAGACAAAACTACTCGAAGTCGATTTGACTTATGGGGAGAAACAGGTTTCAATACATATATACCCACACGTCGTTGGAAACGACAAAGCGATACAGGATGTATCGCTCGTATGTGGATTTAAGTCCTCTGACATGGAGAAAGGACACGCATGATGCGAATAAAGTTAATGATAGCGGTCACTGGTGTAGCAATTGGTTTTTCAATGCTTGGTTGTAGCAACAACTTGCAAACAGAGAACACCTTGCTCAAAAAAGAAAATGAAGAATTGCGAGCACAGTACAAAGAGTCATCAGGAGCGCTGCAGGCTGCTGACGATGACCTTCGCAGAACGCAAGATGATTTGCGTGCAGCAGAAGAAGTGAGTGCTGGATTGCAAGAAGCGATAGACACACGTCCTGAAACTATTTCAATCTTTGAAAACATCAACGGTGTTGATGTAACACTTCGAGACAAAGACCTTGCCCTTACAGTAGCGAGCGACCTTCTCTTTAATTCTGGTAGTGCAAGTTTGAAGAAGAGCGCCCAGTTGACTCTTGGTAATGTTGCTTCTGCATTGAACTCAACATATCCAAATCAATCAATCGTGATTATGGGATATACCGACACTGACAAAATTAAGAAAAGTAACTTCAAAAGTAATTGGCATCTTGCATTTGACCGAGCGTGGTCAGTTCGAGATTTTCTAGTAGCTAACGGAGTTGGCAAAGACAGAATTGCCATCGAAAGTTGGGGTCCAATAAAGCCACTTGCAACAAAATCTGCAAGCCGCCGAGTGGACATTGTCGTAGTCAACGAATAAACCTCCCCGTACGTACTACAGCACGGTTGAGCAATAATGCTTAACCGTGCTTTTTTTAGATCTATGTTTTGTATTTGGTATGGAAAGATTGGTCTTGCGGAATTTTCGTGATTACGCCATGTAGGGTTTCTAGTGATGGTAGAATGTTCCCCTATGGGAATTCATGACAGAGAGTATGCTAGAACAGGTTCTTCCTTTGGTAGAGGAATGGGGCAGAAGAAGCCTATGACGATCTCTACATGGTTAATTCTTTTCTGTGTTGGCATCTTCGTTATTGATGGTTTTGTGAATGGATTGCTCTCGCAGTGGCTCTACCTGTCTACTGATAAGGCTATTTGGGGCGTACATTACTGGAGGTTCATAGGCTTCCAATTTCTGCATGCTAGTCCAATGCACTTGATATTCAACATGATTGGGATTTATTTCTTTGGTCCCCTTGTTGAGCAATACCTTGGTAGAAAGCGTTTTTTAGCGTTTTACTTGCTCTGCGGTGTCTTCGGTGCTGTGCTGTATTTGGTATTGAACCTTGGTGGGTACATAGTGCTCGATGTAATGAACCTAGATGTCAATGTTCCTGGATTGCTCTTTAATGACACAAGAACGCCGCTTGTAGGTGCATCAGCTGGGGTATTCGGAATTCTCTTAGCAGGTGCGTTTCTTGCACCGAATGTTCGAGTCCTCGTCTTTTTCTTTCTTCCGATGCAATTATCGACAATGGCGTACTTCCTAGTGGGTATGGCGCTCTTTACAGTAGTGTTTGGTGGAAACAATGCTGGTGGCGAAGCAGCGCATTTAGGTGGCGCAGCTGCAGGTTGGTTCTTTATTCGTAATCCTCGCCACTTGACAGGTTTCTTTGACTTTTTGGGGAAGGCCGATCCAACATCGAAACATTTTGCATGGAGGGATAGACCAGCATCGCAAAAAGAGGTTGATCGAATCCTAGACAAAATTCACAACAAGGGTTTGCAAAGTCTGTCCTCAAAAGAAAAGAAACAGTTGCACGACGCCTCACGAGATCGACGCGAGGGCTCGTAAATGTCACAGCCATTAACGTTTGGAATTACGAATAGAAGCGCAGAGAATACCAGTCGAACTGGAATCGTTACAACTCCGCATGGAGCATTTAAAACGCCTGCGTTTATGCCTGTTGGGACACGCGGTACTATCAAGGGTCTTACGCCTGCGCAGGTTGTTGACACTGGGTCTGAGATACTTTTAAATAATGCGTATCACCTTATGCTTCGTCCGGGAGATGAACAAGTTGCTGCACTTGGCGGTGTCCACTCTTTTATGAAATGGGACCGTCCAATCTTGACCGACAGCGGAGGATACCAAGCATGGTCGATGGCAGATATTAATACAGTCGATGAAGATGGCGTCACGTTTAAATCAATCATTGATGGTTCTATGATTCGCATGACACCTGAGCGTTCAATCGAGATTCAAAATAATTTAGGCGCGGACATTATTATGGCTTTTGATGACTGCCCTTCAAGCGTTGAACCACAAACACAAAACTTAGCACGGCGAAGGCTTGCGCTTACATCCCGCGATGGAGTAATGACAGCAAGCGAGCACGAAAGTCGATTATTGCAGTCACTTGAACGTACGACTCGCTGGCTAGAGCGCTGCAAAAAAGCGCACGCAAAACCAGACACGCAATCACTGTTTGGAATTGTGCAAGGCGGTACAAACTTAGATTTGCGTGCGCGGAGCGCTGAACAGGTATGCAATATTGAACTACCTGGCTATGCCATTGGGGGTGTAGCGGTGGGTGAATCGCCAGAAAAAATCCAAGAAGTTGTAAAATTTACAGCCAAATTACTCCCAGAAGAAAAACCTCGATATCTTATGGGTGTTGGGTATGAGCGGGATATTGTCTCTGCAGTTGCCTCTGGAATTGATATGTTTGATTGCGTATTGCCAACGCGCAATGGCAGGAATGGGCACGCGTTTACTCGAAATGGCCAATTGCACCTCAAAAATGCTTGTTTTAAGGCCGATAACAGTGTTATAGAAGAGGGCTGTTCTTGCGCCACTTGCATTGCCGGACACAGCAAGGCATACCTTCGCCACCTTATTATGTCAAAGGAGATGCTCTCTGGCATCTTACTAAGCATACATAACATTCACCACTTCCAATCGTTGATGATAGACATACGGCTCGCAATACGGGATAATTCCTGGTCTGCACTGCCGAATCGCTGGCCAGTGCTGCTAGCAAAGTGACCCCCCTTAAAGTAGGAATTAGAAACAGATGATTTCACCCTTATTCTCAGACAATTTTGTGTATGTTGGTGTAGGCCAACTAGAACCAACTCCAACGACGCAGGCAGACGGCAGCCAAGTTGTTGGAGCCGAAGGCGAAGTAGTCGAAGGACCTCTTGGAGGCAACTTCTTCACAATGCTCATGCTCCTACTAGTAGGTATGATTGTGTTCAGTTTCTTCGGCGGTCGCAAGCAAAAGAAAAAGCGTGCTGCAATGATTGATTCATTGCAAAAACGCGATCAAGTATTAACGCGTGGTGGCGTGTTTGGCACAATTGTTGATGTCAAGTCAGACCGTGTTGTGCTTAAGATTGACGAGTCCTCTAATACTAGAATTACTGTTCTTCGCGATAGCATCGAGCAAGTAACAGCCGATACACCAACCGAGTAACTTTTTTTTGAACCACACGTTCATCATTTATTAAACCTGGATCTATAACACGTTATGCAGAATATTGTCTGGAAAATAATTTTTATCGCCTTGCTTCTTGTTGGTTGCATTTTTGCAATCACGCCACCCGAACAAAAAATCCGTCTCGGACGTGACTTAAGTGGTGGTGTAAGTCTTGTGTATTCCGTACGAATGGACGAAAGTGTTGGCGATCGCCAAGCGGTGCTGTCGCAAACTATTGAAGTGCTTAAAGACCGAGTGAATCCAACTGGTGTCCTTGACATTCAAATGACTCCACTTGGCACTGACCGTATTGAAGTGGTCATGCCTCTGCCAAGCGCGGGAGTTAAGGAGTTAGCGGCAATTTATCGCGGACACCTAGAGTCCTTGCTTGAAGCGGCGTATATACGACCTGGCGATCTAGACCAAGCCCTAGTAGAAGGCCGCGGGCATGATTTAACTGTAGGTGTAGGCTTTCAGGCTGCAAATTTGCAAACATCGTACGACACGCTTACCGACCTTCAAAAGCAGTACGAAACTGACCCAACAGACGCACTGCTCGAACAGCAAGTGGCTGATGCAGAAATTGATTTTGAAGACAAGCGCGAGAATCTATTGGCAGCAAGTTTAGATAAAAATGACATTGCACGAATGTTGCAGTTGCCATCAATTGGCGAGCCACTTCGTGATCAAAATGGTAGTGTCATTCGCGACCTAGAAACAGACGAAGTACTACGAGGCATTGCACCACGCGACGCAGAATTTGCTTCGCTGCAATCCTCGTATCCGCAATTAGATGAACAACTTGGTTTGTTAATGAATACGTTCCAAGAGTACCAGTCCAAACGAACTGGATTTGATGATCCAGAAGATTTGATTCGTATGCTTCGCGGTGCAGGAGTATTAGACTTCCGTATTGCAGTACAGCCAGGTACAGCAGAAGGTGTAGATGTTGTAAGCCTGCGTGCACAACTTCAAGAAGTTGGCCCAGATAATACTGATTCTCCGATTGCCAAATGGTACAAAATAAATGATCTTAAAGAATGGGCTGAAACGCCAGACCAGTTAGCAGCTTTGCGAGCAGACCCGCAATTGTATCTTTCAACAGGCCAGCGCAGTTTAGAAGGTGCACTGTACGACAGCGAGGTATACATCTTGCTCTACATTGACGCGGCTCGTGAAATGGTTCATACAAAAGAGAACAGTTGGTCAATCGAAAGCGCAAGCCCAACTGTTGATGAGTTTGGACGACCAGCGATTCGATTCACACTTGACAGCAAGGGCGGTCATTTGATGGGCAAGATGACAGGCGCGCATGTAGATGAGCCAATGGCAATTGTGCTCGATGGACAAGTCTATTCTGCTCCAAACCTCAATAGCCAAATTAATGGTTCAGGCACAATTTCAGGTAGTTTCTCGCAAAGCGAAATTCAGTACCTCATTAAAGTGCTCGCAGCAGGTTCACTTGAAGCGCGTCTTAGCCATGACCCTATTGCAGTCAATATCATTGGCCCAACAATCGGTATAGATAACTTATCACGCGGTCTTTCAGCACTAGGTTGGTCCGTGATTGCAGTTATTGCATTCATGCTTCTGTATTACATGACAGCAGGTCTTATCGCTGACTTCGCATTACTTGCCAATGGTGTTCTGATATTTGGAACCATGGCGTTGATCGATGGCACGTTTACTCTGCCAGGTTTAGCAGGCGTAGTGTTAACTATGGGTATGGCAGTGGATGCCAACGTGCTTATCTTTGAACGTATTCGCGAAGAGCTTGCAGCAGGCGCGAAAGATTTACGTGAAGCGGTGCGAGAAGGGTATTCAAAAGTCTACTCCACCATTATTGATGCGAACCTTACAAACTTGATTGTTTGTTTTGTCTTGTATCAAACTGCAACAACTGAAGTCAAAGGGTTTGCTGTTACGCTTTCAATCGGTATTATCGCGACCCTCTTTACGTCTCTGTTTGTGACAAGAGTAATTTTTGACTTGTACATCAATGTATTTGGTGGCAAAAAGTTGCCAATGTTGCCAACAGTATTTCCGGCAATTGGTCGGATTTTGCACCCAGCCATTGATTGGGTAAGTCTTCGAAAAATCTTTTGGGTAATGAGTTTTGTCCTTTGCGGTATTTCAATTTTTCTTGTCCTAGGCCGTGGCGAAACAATGCTTGACACAGAATTCCGTGGGGGCGTATCAATGACGATGCGTACGCACATGAATGGTGACAAGCGATTGCAGTTGCACCATACTGGTGAAGGCTCTGTTCAAGAACGCGTGCATGCAATCGGTGAAGCAATTACTGGCGATACTCCTAAAGACAGAATACTGTTGGAACTTGCTGGTGCTACTGTGCTTACGGTTGGTGACAACGCTGTTGATGAGAATGGCCGAGTTGTTTCTGATGGCTTCCAGATTAAGGTTGCAAATCCTCCAGGGATTGAAGACGATGCTGTTGTAACTGCAACAATTGTGGATGCTATTACGGCTACGTTTGGTGATGATTTAGATGTGCCGCCGGCCCTTGATTTCAAAGGCAACGGTTCAGATTCATTTGAAAAGTTCACCATGAAAATTCCACAAGGCACAGAATCGCTAGGTGAAATTTTGTCTACCAATGCGCGTGGCGATCTTTCTAACCACCGGGGTGGTGTTCTTGTTGTCATTGAAGATATTACTCCAGCGGTCATGCTTGCAGATGCTGAAAAACGAATTGACAGAATGCGTCAGCAGCCGGAGTATGCTCGTGAAACTGGCGGTCGCGAAGTTGCCGTCTTTGGGCTAACGCGTGGCGCAATTGATGGCTATACATCTATCGCCGTCGCTGTGTACGACCGTGATATGAACTTCCTTAACAACAATCCAGAGGTTGTTGAAAAACGAGTTTCTGCAAAAGAATGGGAATTGATTTCCACAGCACTTGCACAGCCACAAAGCCTAGAACAAGTAAGTAGCTTTTCTTCTCAAATCGCTGGCACTATGAAAGCGAACGCAATCGTTGCGGTTGTTATCTCGCTGCTTGGCATTTTGGCATATATTTGGTTCAGGTTCGGTTCGCTCCGATATTCACTCGCAGCTATCGTGGCATTAGTCCACGATGTTACGATTACTCTCGGTGCGCTTGCACTCGCTGGGTATGTGGCACACATTGCCTTCTTCAGCCAAACGCTGAAAGTGGAAGCGTTCCAGATTGACCTTGGAGTGATTGCTGCGCTTCTGACAGTTATTGGGTATTCGCTTAACGATACGATCGTTATTCTTGACCGTATCCGCGAAAACAGAGGCAAACGACCGCTTCCTACAAAAGAGATTGTGAACAGCTCGATTAACCAGACCGTGAGTCGCACGGTGTTGACATCGTTAACAACTATTATCGCTGTCGTAATTATCTATCTAGCAGGTGGTGGTGGTATTCGACCATTCGCATTTGCTCTCTTAATTGGTATCTTCGTTGGTACATACAGTTCCGTTGCAATTGCTGCGCCACTTGTATTCAAACGTCAAAAGCCAAGACATACACCTGGCGAAGAGTAACTTTTACATCCTAAGCCCACCCTTTGACTTGAGTCAAAGTGTGGGCTTTTTGCATGCAATTTCAAGTAAATACAAGGAAACAACCGATTTGTATATAGATGCCAAGGAGGGCTTCACTTATGTCCGGAACTAGTAAATTTGTCGTTTCAGTTTGTGTTTTATTACTCGCCGCTCTTGTTGTGTATTACGGAATAACTCCGCCAGCAACGACAACAGCGCAGCAACTCACTGATGTACCTATTCAGCGACCCTCTTTATTCGGTGGTGATGCAGAAGAAAAACTCATATCGCTTGGTTTCCCACCAATAGCGGCTGAGATTGTTGATAAACAACCAGTTCCGATTCAAACTCCAGAAGTTGTCACCGAAACATGGCCAGTTGTTCCTTCAGTCATCGAACCGCAACTGACACCTTTAGTAGTGGAAGAAACCGATGCGTCTCTTCAACCAACCATTATGGAAGTTCCTGTGGTACAGAGTACATACCGCTTTTACCAAGTGAAAGAGGGAGAGACACTCGGAGAGATTGCACAACACGAGCTAGGCAGTTATCGAATGTGGTCAGAAATTGCATCTATCAATGGAATTACGGATCCTGGAAATATTCAACCGGGCAATATGCTACGTCTTCCAATACAAAATACAAGTACGAGCGCCGTCAAGCCAACTGCTCTTCCAGTTACACCAGCCACCACGGGTGGAACGAACATCCATGTTATCGAAGAAGGGGACACCTTTAGCTCCATTGCCTATGACTATTATGGCGATTTAAATTTATATGGAGTTATTGTCAATGCGAATCCTTCGGTGGACCCGAACAGAATGAAAATTGGAATGCGATTGACTATTCCAGTTCGCTGAACAATTGAGTGTTTTGGGTCATGCGACCCAATTTTGAACTTCCAATCACCGCGCAATGCTTCACGAACACAGCATCGCTCGGTGTTTTCTTTGCTATAAACTCGAGTGCTTCTCTTGATTCAAGATGACCGCTATTCAGTACTTTTTTATACAACACTGTAATGTCGCTTGCAAATGCAGAAGCAATGATTTCTGTATTGGTTTGATTCGCAATGCTGTATTCAATCATCATGACATCAGACCATGCAATTGCCTCTTCTTGAGCTTGCACGGTTTTGCCACTAAAGCCGATAGTTTTTGTTTTTCCTTCTTGTTGGAACTGCTGCAATGTTTCGACTGCATCAGTTTCATGAAGAACGGCAAGGTCTGTAGGTGGTGCATGCAGAAGAATACAATCAACGTATTCTGTTTGAAGTGCCCGTAAACTTTGCTCTATAGACTTGCGCATCCCCTGTGACGAAAAATCAAATGTGCACGTTCCATCAACAGTGAGTTCCCCAACCTTAGTTACAAGGTTGTATTCATCACGGCGATTTCTAATGTATTTTCCAATCCTTTCCTCGCTCAATCCATAAGCGGGTGCAGTATCTATAAGTGTGATACCAAGGTCAAGGATGCCATGCAGGAGTAGCTCGGCTTCGGCTTCGTTTGGCATAGGGGTGCCGACGGACGCGTATTTTTGTCCTGCAACGCGTCCAATTTGATAAGCACCGAAGCCAAGGCGGGACAATGGTATAGGTAGACTTATTGTGATTGTAGCACCTCTATCGGTGTCCAAGGTTGGTCGTGCTCCCAAGGGGGTAACGCGACAACTGGTGTTGGCCACGAAGAAAACTCTTGTATTCGTACTGGCTCGCTGTCATTCTTTGGACCTATACGACGAATGATTTCATCTGCAAGACGTGGAGCAAATGCTAGTTTCGTAGGCCAACAGGTATAGACATTGTTTTCTTCAAGTATAGAAATGTCAGAGGGGCGTGCTCCTCTTGTGAATTGTTCTGCGCGAGTTGTCGTATATGTAGTAAACTCAGCGCCACTCAAATCGACATTCGGTAGAACTTCTTTGATTTCATTAACTGCGCGCTGGATGAGTTTTTCTGGGACAAGGTGGATGCCATCCTCTGCGAGTTGGCCACCTATTTGCCAAACCCAGCGATCGGCGTAATCTTTTGTTGTCGTAATGGTGACTCTTGTTTTAGCGCCATCAATACAGTGCCCATTCAGTACGGGTAAATCGCCCCGAGCCATTACCATGTGCAATGGTCGCGCTTGCGTTTTTTCAGCTTCGAGCGAAAAGAGTGTTCGTAATTGCGCGTTTCCTGAGCCTGCGGTAAGTACAACTTTCTTTGTAAAAATGTCTTGTGGTTCACCCGTTTCAGGATTAAGTAACTGAATAAGCCAACCATCTTCAAGGCGAGAAACTTCGACACCGCCTTCGGCTGTTTGTAAAATGTTCTCAGTCATATTGTGACTCAAAATTTCAAGTAAACTTCTTGGCTCAATGACTTGCTCCCCAAGCCTTGCGACACTTCCTTTTGTGCCTTGTAGTGCGTGGGGCAATTCGTCTGCATCTAGAATGACAGGCTTGGTTCGCAAAGCAAACTTCGCAGCAATCCATCCAAGTTTCGACCGAACGGAATCGGTTCTCCATACATGACAAAAATCAGATCGCATGACAACATGTTGTAAATTAGGCAGTGACTCGCCAGCAAGGCATTTGCGCCAAACAGTTGGCATATCCTTTATTGCAGAGGCAGAACGCGAGCCGTTGCCAGTAATCGCATATTTAAGACCCCCATGAATGATGCCTTGCGAATCAATAGTTTGACCAGTACCCAATGCTTTTGATTCAAGTAATACCACGCGCATTCCTTTACGAACACATGCGTCAAGGGTAAACAGTCCCGCAACGCCGCCTCCAAAAATAATACAGTCCATGGGAGTTACCGCTGTTGCCATATGTGTATCTTATCCTGCAACGCATTCGTAGGTATATTTGGCTAGGATGTTGGTATGAATATTGAGGAATGGACAATTGAAGGTAGTCGGGGTAATCCCATATACGGAACTATGCATTCACCAAATGAACGAGCGAAGGGCGTTGTGCTGCTGGCGCACGGCTTCATGGGCTATAAAGAGTACGGCATGTTCCCCTGGCTTGCGCAACAATTTGCTGAGCTTGGGTACATCGCCCATAGATTCAATTTTTCGCATTCCGGAATGTTGCCAGGGGATGGACCTTTCGAACGTGTCGAGTTGTTTGAACAAGCTACATGGAACCGCCAAGTAGAAGATATCGAAATTCTTGTTTCTGCCGTAAAGAAACCAGATATGCCTTTGTATTTATTTGGGCACTCTCGGGGGGGTGTTTCAACACTCTTGTCTCTCGGTAGACGTGTAGTAGAGGCTGATGGTGCTATTGTCCTTTCTTCGCCAAGTCATTGCTTGACTATGACGCAAGAGCAACAGGAGTCTTTGTTGGCTGCAGGGAGCATGGAGTTGCCGTCTGGAAGAACTGGCCAAACTTTACATGCTGGAAAGGCGTTCCTTCACGAACAACTTGAAGATCCAGAGGGTCACGATTTGCTTGGACTTGCAAGCACGATTGATGTGCCAGTTTTAGTTGTGCATGGCGACAAAGATCCAACAGTGCCACCATCGTGCGGCGAAGAATTACAATCGGTCCTTAAGAATGGAACGCTGGCATTCATTCCAGGTAGCAATCATGTCTTTAACACGACCAACCCGTTTCCAGTTGACGGGGAGCCCTCTGGGCAACTTGCAGGAGCATGGTTCTCTATAGCGACTTGGCTCCCCTGAGCTTCTAGAGTTCCGAAGCCTGCAACGGTACGGCGCCAAACAGTTTCGTTAGAGAGCGACAGCTTGCTTCGTTGCTGTAGTTTCAACGATTGGAAGAGCTTTTTCCGAGCGTATATGCGCTGTTTGAGAAATTTCACCTTCATTATTCACTTCGTCCACAGTGACAGCCACGTGTTTTGAAACGCCACGTTCTTGCATAGTGACACCATAGAGTTTGTTGCAACCCATCATGGTGCGTTTGTGGTGCGTAATAACAATGAAGTGACTGTTTTCAAGGAAGTTGTTTAACGAACTAATGAAGCGGTGTGTGTTCGCTTCATCAAGTGCTGCATCGACTTCGTCAAGAACACAAAATGGTGAAGGCTTCGCTTTGAAAATACTAAGAAGCAATGCAACAGCAGTCATTGCTTGTTCACCGCCACTTAATTGCGAGATCACCCTTGGTTGTTTACCAGGTGGCTTGGCTTTGATTTCAATGCCAGCCTCGAGTAAATTAACATTTCCGTGTTCGTCAGGAAGCATCATGATATCGGCACTGCCGCCGCCAAAAAGTTTCCTGAACATTCCTTGAGGACCAGAGAAATGCTCGCGGATTTGGTTAAACGTTTCTTCAAAACGAGTCTTGCTGAGTTCTTCTAACTCATCGATAAGGGAGGTTAGAGATTCAACTGAGGCATCGATGTCGATGACTTGTTGCGCAAGGTCTACGTTACGTTCTTCAAGATTTTGTTCTTCTTCGATTGCATCAAGGTTTACATTGCCGAGTTTCTTGATTTCAGCCCGAAGTTGTTCACCTTCAGTTTCAATAGTGTTTCGGTCTGCAGCTGGCCTGGCATCTTGTTCTGCGGTTTCAGTCCAACACGCATATTCGCGTGAAACGTCAAGTTCAAGTTCGTCAAGTGTTCGCTCTTCAAGATTTTCGCGTTTAATTTCAGCTTCACGCCTACTTAACTCAATCGCATGAAACTCGCGTTCAATTCTAGAACCCTGTTCTCTTGCATGTTGAAGCGCAACGCCAGAATCTGTAACGGCAGCATCAGCGAGAAGGACTTTTTCATTGTATGCAGTAAGTTCTTCTTGGCATCTTGATGCGGCAACTTTGCATTGCTCGATTTCGTCAGAACTATCTTGTTTAGAAGCTTCAAACTGTTCGAGTTGGCCAAGCCGCCTTGTGATTTGATCTTGCAATAGTACTCGTTGGCGTTCGCCTTCTTCAACAGCAGCATCTATATGTCGTAATTCTCGCCTATCTGCTTCATGTTTTTCACCAACTTGTCCAAGGTCAACTCTTGCTGCGGTAAGTTGTTCTGTAGTTTTTTCGGCTCGTTCTTGCGCCGAAGTAAGATTTTCACGTTCAGTTGTACGCATAGCCTGGAGTTCTTCAATATGAGTGACTATTGCGTCTGCTTCTCCCTTAGAAAGATTGAATTGCTGTTGGCTTTGTGTAATTTGTGTTTGCAATTCGTTAATTTCTTCAAGCAGTACGTTTGATTGTCGGCCACAGCGATACAAATCATCATCAAACCGTTGCAATTGGTATTCATACTCGACAACGGAATTTCGAGCGTCACGAACACGTTGTGCAGAATCGCGTTGTTGTTGCTTGGCTTGCTCGCTTTCGTGAAGCAACTCACTTAGTTGTGATTGCCGTTGGTCAATTTGTTGGTCAAGAGCTGTCACTTCTACAGTGAGGGCGCTAATCTCGATACGTCTGGTAAGCCAACCCTTTTGGTCGCCAGTCGTTGTTTTTCCAACGTACATACGCCCATCGGTTTCCACAAGTTCGCCTGCGTTTGTAACAAAACGCCAGTTTGGGTGCGTGCGTTGCAATTCGATAGCAGAAGAAATGTTCTGTATTACGGCTGTCTTGCCCAAGAGTTTATGTGCAGCGGCAGTTGCATGTTCTTCAACTTTAATAAGTTGAAGTAGGGGTGTGATTCCTGATGGAACTTCGCGTCCATCTGATGAAGGTACATCCATTGGCAACAAACCTACTCTGCCAGTAACATTTTCTAAGGCTTCTTCCACTGCCGTTACCGAGGCTGAAGTCTCGACGAGGAGCAGTTGGATATTTTGTCCAAGGGCGATTTCAACAAGGTGTGCATCGGCATGGTTCGCATCGATGGCATCTCCAAGCATTCCTTTTATTTGCGGAAAATTAGCATGGTGGTCGAGGACGTGTTTTACGGCATCGGACAAGCCTTCTCTTGCATGCTGCATTTCTTCTAGAAGATGCAAACGTGAACTTGATGCAGCGTGCTGATGTCGCATTCTGTCTAAGTCTGTCGTAAGTTCTTCTGCTTGTTCTCCAAGCGCATGCGAAGCACAGTCATGTTTATGTAAGACTTTTTCATGTTCTTCAACAGTATTTTTAGCCTGCAACATATTGTGCGATGTTTCGTCGCGTTTTTCTTGGACTGCTTGCAATTCTTCGGCGACTTTGGTTTTGCTTTCAGTCGCTCTACCTTGTTGTTCACGTTGACTGCTGAGCCGTTCGTTTGCTGATTGCGCAATAGCATGTAGGCGTGATTGAGTTGCGTTTTGTTCTTCTAGCTTATCTTGAACATTCGCAAGTGTGTCTTGCAACGAGACTACACGCTGGCCAATGGCTGCGTGCTCAGTGCTTATCGAGTCCACTTCACGGTCAATCTCTGCAAGACGTTCAGCAGAAGCAGCAATTTGTTCCGAAGCGCCTTCGCGTTGCCCTGCAAGAGATTCTTCGCGGGTTTTGACCTGTGCAAGGCGGGTGCGCTCGTCTGTGACTTGTTGCCTTGATTCTTCTATAGAGCGTCCCATCATGTCGCATCGCTGGGTGGCGTGACGAATCGTGGATTCATGCTCTGCAGTTTCTTGCAATAGATTTTGGTGATTAGACTGCAGTTCGTGACGTTCTACTTCTCTGGAACGTTTTTCGTCTTCAAGATTCAACAGCAATTCGCTCGCTTCTTGTCTATTCTTTTCGAGTTCAGAAAGACGACTTGTTAGCCCCATAAGTTGGCGATGCAATTCATGGAATTGATCAAGGGCAACATGTGTTCGAATTTCTTTCAAGCGAATATCAAGGCCAGTAAAGGCTCGTGCTTTTTCAGCTTGGTTACGTACAATGCGAAGGCGACGTTCAGTGCTAGCAAGTTGTTCACGTACACGAACAAGGTTTACTTCAGTGCGTTCTAGTTTTCGCTCGGCTTCTTTACGTCTAGTTTTAAATCGTGCTACTCCTGCAGCTTCTTCAAGGATATTTCTGCGTTCTGTTGGATTAGCGTTCAACATCGCTGCAACCCGGCCTTGTTCGATAATTGAATACGCATTTGTGCCAATGCCCGTATCAAGGAACAGTTCGCGAATATCTTTCAACCGAACTTTATTTCCGTTGATTAAATATTCACTTCTGCCATCGCGGAACAATCGTCTTGTTACACCAACTTCATCGGTGTCTACAGATAGAAACCGTCTGTCTGATGGATCGCTTGCGTTTTGGTTAGCAATAGGGTTATCGAATGTGAGTGTGACTGATGCAGCGCCTAATGGTTTGCGTACCGCAGATCCCGCAAAGATAACATCAAGCATCGCTTCACCACGCAAACTCTTTGCGGAGCGTTCGCCAAGAACCCATTTAATTGCATCAACGACATTTGATTTACCGCAACCATTTGGACCCACGATGCCAATAATTGGTTCGTCGAAAAGAAATTCCGTTGAATCGGCGAACGACTTGAAACCAGCGATTGTAATTTTAGATAGACGCATATAAAGAAAGACCTCCTGTCTTATGCCACGGCTCCATCCTGAAGCCACTTCAAGTACCCTAGAAGGGGTATGTTGAAGTCTATACTACCGTTATTTTTGTGATTACCCAAGGTTAAATTATGCGTTATTTCAATCAGAAAGGCAAAAATAAGCGTTTGTGGCTTGAATTAGTCCTTTTTCCTGAGTGGGGAGTCGTTTTCAAGAAGAAAACGGTCATCACCATCAGTTGGAACTTCGTTTCCAAAGTCTGGACGAGGGGTATAGGAAGTCTCGGTTTTTAATCGCTGGATTGCAGCAAGAAGTCTGTCTTGCTCTACTTTAAAGTCAGCGTTCAAGTAATTCTGCTTCCATAATGCATGGATTGCGCCAATAGTTCTGCTGTAGGATAAGTTTAAACCAGGCGCGGGGTCTTCTGGAGTTGTTAGGTGTGCAAGAAACATAGTGAACGTTGGTAGATCTGCGTTTACCGTTTGATGTACAGCATTGTGCTTGTCACTTTTTTGATACCGCACATCTACTTTAAACTCCTCTTCAGAGTCTTTTACAATCAAGTGATTGTTCCAAGCGGAAAGTGTGAGTGGCCGTTCAATTTCTATGTCGCCAGTCAAAATGATCTTAGGCCAGCCCGTTTGGGTGACGTACACCATGTTGTGGCTTGAAGGGACGAGAATAAGATTGAACTTTTTATTCACTACGTATTGTTTTATGGCAGGGTCTTGTCGATCGGCTAACACTTCTGCTGTACGTAATCGAATTTCTAAATCGTTTGTGTCTAGAAGCGGTCGAAGTCCAACTTCAATACGGTAATCAGATGGCATGTTACTCAGCAAATCAATAGCGTCAAGGCGCGAGCCAAGACCAACTTCTGAAGTCGCCATTTCAATTAAATACGGAACACTGAGCGGGTCTGCGAGTCCGCCACCCGCACGAAGTGCTGCAAGTCTTGGAAGTTCATCTGGATGATCGTACAATTGTCTAATAATCGGCAATGACCGTTCGCCTATCGCTCGCCATCGCCAAGCTGCAGCGTGTGCATTCTTTGGGCTTGGGTCCTGCAACAAAAGTCGCTTGACTGACATTGCAACAGACTCTGGTTTTTGCGACCGAATTGTAATGTGGGTCATTAAATCCATAAATGCAGGAACGTCATCCTTCCATGATGGAGGGACCCTAATCTCAACTTCCTCATCGCTTATTCCGTGGGCTGTTGGTCCATCTTGACCGAATTCTTCTGGAAACACACGGTTTACTGCGGTTTGGATCATGGATGATCGAGCATGGCTTGGGTCTATCAACACAAGACGCATAGGCATGTTGTGTAAAACTTCGCCACCTTCAAGGATGCGACCAGAATTTCTAGCGATACTTATTCCCGAAGTTGTACCTGAATCTGCGAAGGGGTTAATGAATAAACTACCACTTGCTACAGCAACTTCTCGAGCTTGTGATTTTCCGGTAGACAGTTGACCAAGCCGCAAGAATGTGGGCATTAAATGTCCGCCTTCCAAACTAGTGGTCGTGCTGCTTGGTTCTGCAGTGATGTGTATGTCAAACTTTGTACCACTCAGTGACGGGTGGTTTCTATCTGCACCAGCTCGTGATGGTTTTCTTCCAGATGCCGCTTGCGGAATAACCGCTTCAACGATGACAACTGCAGTGTCTTCGGAATTGAGAAGTTGTGTGGGAGTTAAATCTCCCCAGCCACGCGTTGATTCACCAAGCCCTCTCCGAGCTAAGTCGGCCATCAGGTGGGCTCGAACTTGTGGTGGCATCTCGTTAGAGCCATTGCCGTTCAAGCCAACAACTATTCCATATCCCGTTGCAATAGCAGGTTCGTACGCGTCGCCCTTTGCAGGGTCAAACCCCATCAACGCTACATGCTGTTTGATAGTACCCTTGAGCATGTTTGGAACTTCGCCTGGATAGTTGCCACTTGAACGGACAGCGCGAGGATTTTCGCCTGCGCGCTCAATAGATTTGCAACTAATAAGGCTAGCAATGACAAGTAGATAAATCAAAAATCGCATGGAGAGTATTGTACTCGGTCAATAGAAACCAATGTATTTATGTTATATCGGGCGAGAGAGGGATAGCCCATCGCCTATGGGGATGAGTGCGTAGTCAATTCTGGTGTCTGCAAGAAGGAAATCAGCTAAGGCACGCATTGCAATTGCATTCGGCTCTGTAGAAGTGGGGTCTGCTACTTGACCGCCGTAAAACATGTTATCGATGGCGATTATTCCGCCTGGTCTAACAAGTTGTACACCGAGTTCATAATAGTTTTTGCTATTAATTTTGTCTGCGTCTATATACATAAAGTCAAACGAATGTTGTTTTCCGTTGTCTACCAATGCCTGCAATGTTTCAAGGGCAGGGCCGATGCGTGGTTGGATTACAGAACGGAGGCCGGCATCATCCCAAGCTTGGGTTGCAAGGGGCAGGTATTCATCAGTCAAGTCGCATGCTATGAGTACCCCATCGGTTGGCAACGCCATTCCGATAGCAATAGCGCTCGCGCCTGTGAAGACTCCAACCTCTATGGCATGTTTCGCATCTATTGATTTTGCTAGAAAACCAAGGAGTTGCAATTGCTCTGGTGAGGTGAGCATTTCTCCATTTTCAAGGAGCAGAGTTTTCTCGCAAAGGCGAGAAAGCGCATCGGAAGGCCGGCATGCGTGTTCTCTTATCCATGTTTGCATTGTTTCGTTCAAATTTCCACTTCGGCTTGCCATGTTTCTTTATATCCTGCTTTTAGAGGGCTGTACCCCCTAAGTGTACCAGACCCCATTTTAGACATCATGCTAGACCTTCCTTGTTACGGTAGAATACAGGGCTACCTTCACTTTTTGCAGGAATACAATTATGCTCCATACAGCAGATCCAAATCTCAGAAACGTAGCGATAGTTGCGCATGTCGACCACGGTAAGACTACCTTGGTTGACTCGATGCTCGCTTTTTGCGGTGCTATGACATTGAATCGAGCCGAAGCAGATTGCATCATGGATTCAGATCCCCTCGAAAAAGAACGGGGCATTACGATAACATCGAAAAACTGCGCAGTGACGTACCGACCAGATAGCGGTGAGCATGCTAACAAGACTTGCCGTATCAATATTATCGATACGCCTGGTCACGCAGACTTTGGCGGGGAAGTGGAACGTGTTCTTAAAATGGCTGATGGCGTGTTGCTTTTAGTTGATGCGTTCGAAGGACCAATGCCACAAACTAGATTTGTCCTTGGCAAAGCATTAGAACTCGACCTTCCAATTGTTGTTGTAGTAAATAAATGCGACCGCCCGAACGCTCGCGTTGAAGAAGTCGTAGACGAAGTGTTTGATTTGCTTGTTGCGCTTGAAGCAAGCGATGAGCGACTAGACTTTCGAGTCATTTATGCTTCAGGCCGCGATGGCTGGTCAACTACAAAAGAAGGCGTTCACGAGGGCGATATGCAACCGATGCTTGACGCTATCGTGTCGCATCTTCCTGCGCCCGTTGGTTATGCGGATGTGCCCTTGCAAATGCTTATTGCAAGTGTAGATTACTCTCCTTACGCAGGCCGTATCGCGATTGGTCGTGTCATGGCAGGCGCGATTTCAGCTGGTCAAGCCGTGACTATTTGTCATGAGCACTCACACCGTCAAGCACGGGCGCAAAAGTTGTTTCGATTTAAAGATTTAGGTAAAACGCCAGCAGAGCTTGTCTCCGTTGGAGATTTGTGTGCAGTTGAAGGCATTGGTGACTTTGAAATTGGCGACACTATAGCGTGCCCCGAACAGCCAAACCCAATTGCACGCATTGCTGTTGACGAACCAACACTGCACATGTTGTTTCGAGTGAATGATTCGCCCAACGCGGGTACGTCTGGCAAATTCGTCACATCGAGACAAATCTCTGATCGCTTGCAGCGGGAACTTCGTAGCAACCTTGCGCTTCGGGTTGAACCAGGCGACAGCGCTGAAGAGTTTAAAGTTTCTGGACGTGGCTTATTGCACCTTGGCATTCTTCTGGAAAATATGCGTCGTGAAGGCTATGAATTAACTGTAGGTCGACCGCAAGTAATTGAAAAAGAAATAGATGGCGTAAAGTGCGAGCCCATCGAGATGCTCACCATCGACGTTGATGAAGAGCATATCGGTCCTGCAATGGAGTTGCTTGGTATCCGTGGTGGCGAGGTGCAGTCGCTTGACCAACGTGGTGACCGAATGCATATCGAGTGCGAAATACCAGCTCGTGGATTGATTGGATTACGAAGCCACATGTTGACAGCAACAAGTGGAGAAGCTGTGATGTATCACTGTTTTCATAAATACGCACCAGTTCGAACAACACTGTACAGAAGAGCAAACGGTGTTCTTATTGCAACTGCTCCTGGGCAAGCAACAACGTACGCTATGCTTAATATTTCTCAGCGTGGGGTGCTCTTTGTTGAACCACAAGAGGTCATTTACGGCGGTCAAATTGTCGGTGAAAATTCCCGCGATAACGACCTAGAAGTAAATGTTGTTAAAGGGAAAGCCTTTTCGAATGTCCGAGAGGCAAATAAAGAGGCTACGACTGTATTAAAAGCATCACGTGAAATCACTTTAGAATCGGCTTTGGAATATATCCAAGACGATGAGTTAGTTGAAATTACACCAGACAATATTCGAATCCGCAAAACAGAGTTAAGTGAATCGAAACGAAAGCAAATTGCACGTAAGAACAAATAATGTATCTATACTGCATTAGATGATTACCTCACTTATTACCGTTATTTTATGCCTTGCTCCTGACCTAAGTTCTACTCTGCCTGTTCCTCGAGATATAGACGGGTGGATCCAACGGACTGCTCAGCTTCAAGCCGATGTTGATACTCATGGTAGTGATGCAAATGTTATTTTTATTGGGGATTCCATTACGCAAGGCTGGGAAGGAAATGGTGCTGGAGTTTGGCAAGCTAATTTCACGCCCTTAAAATCAATAAACTTGGGCATCAGCGGAGATAGGACGGAACATATATTGTGGCGTTTAGCAAACGGTCATTTGAATGGTTTGCAGCCTGACGTTGCAGTCGTGATGATTGGAACAAATAACTTTGGTCAACAAGACCAAGATTCTCCCTCAGTAGTTCTAGACGGCGTGAACGCAATTGTCGAACAATTGAAATCTGAATTACCAAATATACACGTGCTTCTTTTAGATATATTCCCTCGGGGGCAAAACTTTAACGCCATGCGCGGCTCGATTCTACAAGTAAATCAAGCCTTGCAAGCAACGTACATACAAGATGACCGCGTGACATTCTTACCAATCGGTCAACACTTCATAGAACAAGATGGCACTATCAGTACAGAAATTATGCCAGACTATTTGCATTTATCAGAGCAAGGATACGAAATTTGGTCGGACGCGATTTTGCCCACAATACAAAAACATATTGGGCCTGTCCAGCAAGTTGATTTAGCAGACGACGCAATACGGCAAGTGACAGTGGATAAAGAGGCGGGGCAATATCTTGGGCACCCTACGACTGTATTGCTTGACGATGGGAAGACCGTATTGTGCGTGTACCCAAAAGGCCATGGCAAAGGGCAACTTGTCATGAAAAAGAGTACAGATAGCGGACATACTTGGAGTGATAGATTGCCTGTGCCAGCATCTTGGTCAACTTCAAAAGAAACTCCGCACATGTACCAAGTGACAGATGCAAGTGGAGTGAAACGGTTGATTCTGTTTTCAAGTTTGTATCCCATTCGCATGTCAATGAGCGAGGACGAAGGCGAAACTTGGTCAGAGCTAGAGCCAATTGGTGAGTATGGCGGAATCGTCGGTATGGCTGACATCCTTGAAACAGGAAACGGTTCGTACACAACGTTCTTTCATGACGATGGGAGATTCATAGCAGACAGTGGTAAGGCGACAGGTTTGTTTTATGTATACGCTGTTGATTCAACTGATGGCGGTCTAACATGGGGCGAGCCTCGAGTTGTAGCGCATGACCCATCCGTACATCTTTGCGAGCCCGGCATAGTTACTTCACCAGATGGTTCGCGTATTGCTATGTTGCTTAGAGAAAACAGCCGCAAAAAAAACAGCCATATTTGTTTTAGCGAAGACAAAGGTAAAACATGGTCAACGCCTGTGGAAATGAATGCTTCGCTTACGGGCGATCGGCATCAAGCGGTATACGATACCGATGGCCGTTTGTTTATTACCTTTCGAGATACGAATTCACAAAGTCCGACTGCAGGTGATTGGGTAGCGTGGGTTGGCTCATTTGAAGATTTAGAAAATGGCGGTGAGGGCGAGTATCGACTTCGACTTTCGGACAACCAACATAGTTGGGATTGCGCATACCCAGGAGTGCAGTGTTTGCCTGATGGAACTATTTTTACTGCGACATACGGACATTGGGATGCAGGGGAGCAACCATATATTCGCGGAGTTCATCTAGACCTAGCATTTATAGAGAACCAATACATCAACTGATTGTATTCAGTGCCATTTAGCGAATTCAATATGAAGAGCGACATGGTATTAATTATTGCAATTGCAAAATAAGAAATGCTTTTTTGATAGGTTTTCTGGCACCTATTGCTAGTTAGATAACTACATGTAGAACGAAAAAAGTGGAGACCTTTGCAGGTCCCCACCTCTTGTTCATAGTTTTGGTGTAATGAGTAGTCGCGATGACTATTTAATCGCAAGCGCCCCAACTGCCAACAACTTCAAGTAAATCACTGACATTTACAATCCCATCACCTGAAATATCAGCGTCGCCAGATTGTCCCCATTGGGCAATCACCATAAGTAGGTCACTCACGTTCACAATTTCGTCCTCGGTAATATCAGCAGGACAAGTTGGTTCTGGATGCGTAACGTAAATCATCGCAGTCATTCCAGTATTGCAATGCGGAAGGCACATGTAGGGTATTTCACTTGGTGCATCCATTGGGATTACCCATTCAACAACAGGATTAAAACTCGCAAGTGATTCATGGAAGAGCCCATCCCAAAGACAGTTAGTTCCAGTACTGACGGTGTGATTGAAACCGCTGATGTAATCCCAGTGCACGGTATCACCTGCGTTGACGTAAATGACATCTGGTGAAAAGCTCATTGGATTTGCAGCAACGTAATGCGTTTCTGCATGTGCAACT
Source organism: Phycisphaerae bacterium (assembly GCA_018665385.1). Taxonomy (GTDB): domain Bacteria; phylum Planctomycetota; class Phycisphaerae; order Phycisphaerales; family SM1A02. The sequence continues at coordinate 22,660 of JABJDN010000140.1, forward strand.
GAGCCGAGTAGTAAAAGTGTTGTGGTGATTTTTATATTGAGCATGATTTTCAAGTATACATTTAATTAGGGTGAATACAAGTAAATAGTACTACAAAGCGACTTGCTCTCCTTGAAGAGCAATCCCGAAGCCTTTTTGGTGCAATTCGACCTGTAGACGTTTGTCAGTCAGAGCCGGATTCGAATGGTTCAAATGAATGAAGCGAATCATGCCGGGATTGGAGTCTGCGTAGGGTTGAAGAATCTCCACGCTGCGAACTATGAAGGGATGGGGTATTTTTGTGATGTCGCGGTTTGGCAATTCATTCTCGTCATAAAAAGCGCCATCAATATACGCAATGTCAACACCATCGAACAGGTTGCCAAGAAGCGTAGCGTCATTAAGATGGTCAATATCTGGAACATATAAAATAGTTTTGTCCGCGCCAGATATTTTGAATGCAAATGTATCACTGAAATCTTCACGATGGGGGACAGCAATTGCCTTAACTTGTAAGCCATCTAGTGGCGCAAAAGTTTCATTCTTTTGCGCGCCATTAAATGTTTGAATAGCAATATTATTGTCTTTTTGCAATTGTGACCACGGATTATTATTCACAATGAAATCGCTCATGCGTTCAGAAGTAAAAGTTGGGATTGCGTTGCTGTTGCAACTCTCTTTTCCAAGTTGAATTAATCCTGCGTAATGGCCCATGTGCGCGTGTGTAAGCAAAAGAGAATCGAACAGGGTGTTTGCTTCGGGCACATTAGAAAGTGCATGAAGTAAAGACACTTGCTTAGCGATAGCCGGTGTTGCATCCACAAGCATCAGCTTGTCTGTCTTGGTGTCGTGTATACCAAGGCTAGCAGGGAATAATTCAATTCCATTTGCTCTAGCGCTATTGCAACAGTTCTTGTTGCACCCCATGTGAGGCAAGCCGCCATCTTGCATGACGCCCAATATATAACAATTGAATCGTGAAGTGCTCACAGTTATATTTCTAACAAGCTCCCCAAGCGCCAACTATTGCAAGCAAGTCCGTTACATCAACGACGCCATCGCCTGATATATCTGCGGGGGAGTCCTCTTCTCCCCATTGCTCAATCACAATAAGTAAGTCAGTAACATTGACAGTTGCATCGTCGTTTAAATCCGCAGGGCAAGTTGCAATGTCGTTACACTCAAGCGTTTGAGCAATAATTTGTATGCCATCTATATGCCAGCCACGAAAATTGTTGTACAAATTGTCAACTGAGTTAAAGCGCCATTCAATTTGTAACGAGTCACCGCTGACGTCGAGTACGTATTCGTATTCTTGCCAGCCTGAAGAATCGTCGAGTTCATCAATAAGAATGTTATTTACAAAGAGTTCTGCTAAATCATAGGAATCATTATCTTCCGTTTCCAATGCTGAGCAGAATGAGAGAACTATGGCACCATCATGACCTGCAATTGATATTTGGTTTGTTTGCAATGCACCACTTGCTGTATTTGGATCTTCGTATGTACATCCAGCAGTTACACCAAAGTATGCGGCTGCTCCACCGTCGCAATCGCCGCTTGGCATGCACGATTCAGTTGCTGTCCAGAATCCTGATGCGCTCCAGTCGTTTGGAATTCCATCTTCGAAGCTCTCTTGTAAAATGACTCCATCAACAAAATCGCCTACTGCAAGAGAAAGTTTTGTTGCAGGAGCATCGTATGGGTAATGAACCCACGTGCCTTCGTTGCCTTGTGCTTTGAAGTAATACTCAATAGTGTCCCCGCATTGAAACGCAGGAAGCATGACTTCGAACTCATTTCCGCCTTGGTGAAGATTGCCAAGAAATTCAGTATCTCCGTTCACTGTTAATACAACTTCTACTGAGTTTGAAAGTGGGTCTTCGTTTCCTGGAGAAACTGTAAACGGGATTAAAAATGGATTATTTGGGTCTACTTGATCAGGAAAACCATTCGCGAACGAATAGATCAAAATGTTAGGTACGCAAACGCCTTGT
>JABJDN010000075.1 GCA_018665385.1 Phycisphaerae bacterium
ATGATTTGATAGTATCTAATGCATTTTTCATAAGAGATCTCCTTAGTTTCCTAACCCAGCCTGTTGTGGCCAATAGCCATCCCTGACAATTTGGACCACAACGTGGGTCCTTGGGATTCACCATTTATCGGCAGTTAGGGCATTTTTACCACAGATTCTTACAAAAAACATAAGGTTATAGGCTGTTGGGAAGTCATAACCCACTGCAGCATAACATGTTAAGAATGTTGAGTTTTTCTTAAATTTGCTTCAAAAAACGGCTACTTTGCTGAAATTTCATGTAAAAATCTGTTTTTAACAGCTTCCAGAACAGCGGTTTCTACAGCATCTTCGCTCATAGTCGCGTCAATAACGCGGTACCGCTCGGGCCATGTTGAAGCCTGCTCTAGGAATCCTTCGCGGACTTTGGCATGAAATGCCTTCCCTTTTAGCTCCATTCGGTCAAGAAGCGGATTGAGCCGCCCTGCTGCGGTTTGATCATCCACATCAAGGATGATTGTCAGTGCTGGCCAACAACCTGCAACTGCAACTTCTGCTACTTTTTGAATCCAGTCTACTCTAATGCCACCAGCTGTCCCTTGGTACGCAAGAGTTGCGCTGACGAATCTATCCGCAATCACAAGTTCTCCCCTAGCGAGCGCAGGTGTAATTTCTTGCTCCACAAGTTGTGCCCTACTAGCCATATAAAGAAGCATTTCGCAAGGAAGTGTCATACCTTCATTTTCTGGATCAAGCAAAATAGTTCGAACTTGTTCGCCAATAGGGGTTCCGCCCGGTTCACGTACTTCTCGAACAGTAACCCCTTGCGTACGAAATCGCTCTACGAAACGGTTAATTTGAGTTGATTTCCCAGAGCCGTCTGGGCCATCAAACGCTACAAATTGGCCTTGGAGTGTTTTGGCAAGTGTATCCATGTTGTGTGCACTATCGTAAAGATTCGCTTGCTTCGCAAGCCCTCACCAAGAAGGAATATGGCAAGTAGTCAATCATTATGCGATCCATGTTCCTATTTGTGCGCCTCCCCAAAGCAATGCTGTGCCCACGCTGCACCAGACGACGAATAGAATGGTTTCACGCAGAGTCAAAACAAACAATCCTAAGATTGTTGCTACGGCGATGATGAGTTGCGCAAGGGTGATGAGCGGGATTCGTACATATATAGGGTCAATTTGCACAACTCGAATTGCTTCAATCAAAGAAATAACAGCAAGGCATCGTATTGCTGCAAGCAGTACGTTGCCAAGTGGTCTTCGGACTCTCCAGCAATGTATGCGAAGTGCGGCAAGTAACAGCAATGCGAACAGAACAAGCCGAGTTGCTACTCGAGCACTTTCTTGAATTCCTATGCCAAACGTAATCTGAGGCACATCGCCGTACAATCCTATTGCTCCAGTAAAGATGCCAGAAAGTAAAACACCTACTCCAATCGCAGCAAGCACAACGGGTACCCAAACTCCGCCTCGTGTTTCGCCAGAAATTGCGTGGCGTTCTAGTTGTGTTTCGTTTGTATCTGACATAGGTTTATCCTCTACAGGTACAGTACCCCAAATGACCAAACTACTCCTTTGTATTACTGTTTCAATTTCATTTTTAGCAAAAATTACATCTGCTGATATCGTTGTACTTTCAAGTGGAGAGCAATTGCACGTCACTATTCTTGAGCAAACAGATACATCCATTCATGTGCGCCACGCAATTCTCGGTGACTTCTTGATTGATGTTGGCGATGTTTCTTCCATTGACCAAGTACAAGAGAAGGGCGAAGCAAGCCCTACTGTAGAAGATGCCTACGAATCAGAACAGGCTAATAAGTCGCTTTGGAACCAGAACATGCGTCTTGGTTTTGGTTACCAAGAAAGCCAGAAAACAACTGCGGACTTATCCATTTCGTACCATGCAGATCAAACAATAGAAGAGCACCAAACATCTATAGATGTTTCGTACCGGTTCTCCGAGAGCGAGGAAGACCGCACTACAAACCGCCTCACAACAATTTGGGGAAACAAGTGGTTTCAAAGCAATAGTCGCTGGGATATTTTTACAAATCTACAATACGACTGGGCAGAGTTTCAATCTTGGGATCAGCGGCTACTTGGTGATGTAGGTATTGAGTTTGAGCTATACAAACAAACAAAAGGTGACGCGTCGTTTATCGTAAGTACCCGTGTTGGTAGTGGTTTCAGGAAAGAGTTTAACTCAGATGATGACGATGTCATTCCAGAAGGATTGCTTGGTGTAAACATACGTTGGTCAATTACTGAACGGCAGAAGTTTACAGCAGACTCCACATGGTACCCCGACTACGAAGATGCATCGAACTACCGACTTGTGTCGAATGCCGCTTGGAATATCAAACTCCATATGGAAAACGATTTGTCATTTTCGGTTGGTGTACATCACGAATTTAACTCTGTGGTGGACACTGGCATTAACCATGCTGATTTGCAAATCACCGCAGGCATAGCGTATGCGTTTTAATCATTTACCAGTTCGCAGGTGATGAATGATGCGCCAAACACCAAGAGTGCCTGCAAAAATATACCCCATCAAGCCGAGCCAAGAGCGAAAGTCCATTTGTTCTGTTCGATTCGCAAGAACCATAATGGATGACCCAACAATGAGTGCTGAAATTATCAACGCCCAACTGATATTTCGAGATGACCTGTCCATCGCTTCAGTCATATGATCCAGTGCATCTACATCAATATTCATCCGAAGGCGATTTTTTCGTATTCGATCTAGCAAACGAGAAGCGTCTTCTGGCAATCGCTCGGCTAGTTGCGCCCAGAGCAGAGCTGAAGCTTTTGAACGCTCTGCGATAGCTTTGAACCCCATCTGCGTTTTTACTAATTCTTCGATAGCTGGCTTTGCGTATTCAATCAAGTTGAACGCAGGTGATAATTTTTTGCCAACACCCTCAATAGTAATCAGTGCTTTAATCATAAGAATTAAATCACCTGGGCATGAAATGTGGTGTTTCCTTAGGCCGTCCATAAACGCCATCAACATGCTTCCCATATCTACATCGCCCATGGGACCAGAAGTAAAGCGTTCTATAAAATCGAGCAAGTCTTTTTGCACTGCTTTTTCATCAACCTCGTCTGGTGATACATCTCCGAGTTTTAAAAATGCTTGCGTCACTTGATCGAGGTTTTTTGTTGACACACCATACAGCAGCATTGCCAAATCTTTCCGTGTCGTTTCTTCAACGCGTCCGGTCATCCCGCAATCAATAAAGCAAAGTTTTCCTTCCTCAAGAACAAATATGTTGCCAGGATGAGGGTCTGCATGAAAGAAGCCCATCTCTAATGTTTGTTTGACAACAGCACGAGCGCCGTTTTCGACGATGGTGTCACGTTGCTCTTGTGTATAACCTGCTTCTTTCCATTTTGTAAGTTCAACGCCATGAATTTCTTCGATGGCAAGAATTCTTTTTGTAGAAAATTCTGAAAACACTTTCGGAAAAGAAATTTTGTCATCCGCTGTTAATGTTGAGAGCATGCGTGTGTTGTCCGCTTCGTGACGCAAGTCTAACTCGTTTTCAATTGCATCAGAAAATGTTTCAACAACGTCCATAGGGTTACACCCAAGATTCACTCCATGGCCTTTCAGTAAGGTTGCAATCGCTTCAAGCACTTGCACGTCAGCGTGTACAATTTTTTCAATATTTGGGCGAAGCACCTTAATGACAAGTTTCTGCCCATCCTTCGCAACAGCTCTGTGCACTTGTGCCATCGAGCCATCGCCTATGGGGGTTTCCTCAACTGATGAGAATGTTGCCTCAAGACCGCCCTCGTATTCTGCATCGATCGCTTTAGAAATTTCTTCCCATGGAACGGCTGGGCAACCATCTTGTAAATTAGCTAATTCTGCAGACCACTCTGGCGGAATCAAATCTGGGCGCATACTCAGGACTTGGCCAAGTTTCATGAATGTCGGACCAAGTTCTTCAAGGGCAAGTCTAAACCGAACCGGCGCAGGTGTATTTTCTACTTCTTTTATGGAAGTAAATTTACCTAAGAAGTCCGAGAGCTTCGTACCCCGCAAAACCTCGGCAAAGCCGAATTTTGCGCCTACAGAAAGGATTTCTTTCATCCTTGGAAGATTTCTAATGATTTTGGCTGAGGGCATGGTGCCTGAATGGTACCCGAAACGAAAAAAAAATTTGAATTACGTTGACCATTTTCCAGTTTGGTGCATAGTAGGAGTGATGACACATTATTCACGAAAAGAAACGTTTGAATCAGCATTGTCTAAAAAGCAGCATGTAGTAACTGTTCGTACGTCAAAAACACCCTCACAAGCACTTGCAGAAGGGTATCGTAACTGTTGTCAAGGGAATTGGAAAAAGGCTACGACGAATCTTTGTGCCGCTATGAACATCTGTCTAACGACGATCGTACACCCAAGAGTGGGAGCAAATCGGAAAAACTGAGTACACACTCAATTTTACACCCCGACGAGCCCCGCCTTCAAAAGACGGGGCTTTTTAGTAAGCCCTTACAAATCAGAAACATTATGAACTCAAAATCATACAATCAAAACAGTAGCAACGAAGAACCCTCACTCGCATCAATGGTCTCGCCATTGCGTATCGAGTTATCTGAAACAACAGAAGGATGGTGCGTTGAAATATCCTCACTCACCCCTTGCGATGCCATGATGGCACTTGCTCGGGAAGACCTGTTGGAAGATTCAACCATTCTATCTGGTTCAAACACTACAAATGCAAATTCGCAATGGGTTGCATGCGTACATGGCCCAGTTGAACTGGGCGATGCAAAAGCAATCGTGCATGAAGTAGAGCGTGCTTCGTCACCACTCTGTGCTGACTTTCGAATGCACTCGATCGTCACTTCAAAAGATGGCGAGAGTGTCACTGCTCATGTACGTCAATACGACGACGCGCTTACGTTAGTTGCATCTGCAATCTCCCAATTCGCATCTGCTCTTACTGGCTACTGTTGTTCTACTCCTGATCTAGGGCTGATCGATTCCGTTCTAGATAAAACTGGGCTTCTTTCTATGAAGCCAATTGAAACTGAAGTCTTCTCGACATTCGTTGATGTAGGCATTTCTACTTCTGGCGCCGCAGCACCAGCCGATTCCATGATGATTTACGACATCCACTCCGATACATGGCACGGTGAATAAACCAACTCTCTCCAGTGGGGTTCAACGTGAACCCCACAACCCTCCTCCTTGATTGTTCAGGGTCGGCGTGAAGCCGGCCCTGATCTTTTTTTATAAGGACATTATCATGTACGCGTATGCAGTACGTAACAACAACTTCAAGTGAACATGTTTTGTATATCACGCTCTCCAACGCCAAGAAACGTAATGCGCTTGGACTAGAAATGTTTGATGCGCTTGATCTTGCTTTGCTAGAAATCACAGAAGATACACAATGCGTATTGCTTCTCGGCGAAGGTGCGGCATTCTGTTCTGGGTTTGATATGAAGGCGTGCGCTGAGAATTTGTCTATTCTTGAAACATATATTCTCAGGTTAAGCGCGCTTATTCGATCGCTTCGTAGGTTACCTGTTCCAGTTGTAGCGGGCGCACATGGTGCTGCAATCGCTGGTGGTTGCGCCTTGCTTACCGGGTGTGATTTTGTTGTTGGAGAAACCGATGGTAAATATGGATACCCCGTACACCTTATTGGAATTTCACCAGCAGTCACGATTCCAACACTCTTTCAAAAACTTGGCAAAGGTGCCTCGCGATCGCTTGTCATGAGCGGAGAACTTCTTTCTGGAAGCAAGGCACATTCCGCTGGACTACTGTCGCACCTAGTTACAGATGCTGCCGAAGTGCGTTCCGCAGCAACAGCACTCGCTCATACTCTTGCAAGCAAGCCTCCTCGGGCGATACAAGCAACGAAATTATGGCTAAATGAACTAGATGGCTCCGACAACGATGCCTTGTTTGATGCGCCTGCAGTACAATCTGCCTCCTCGATAAGCGAAGAAACAATAGAACGATTACGGAAGATTTGGAACAAAAACGATGGATAAAAACCAAGCAGAATCTGCCTGCCACGACCGCTACTCACCCGCTGCAACTACAGTTGAACCAGCCCTTTGTTGTCCAGTTGACTACGATGCAAAATGGCTGAAGGCTATTCCGCAAGAAGTTATTGATTGCGATTACGGGTGCGGTGACCCAAGCAAATACGTACGCGAAGGCGAAACAGTTTTAGACCTTGGGTCAGGTGCTGGGAAAATTTGTTTTATAGCAAGTCAAGTTGTGGGTGAACACGGAAAAGTAATTGGCGTCGATATGAATGATTCCATGTTAGAAGTAGCAAATAAATTCGCTCCTGTTGTTGCTGAAACAATTGGTTTTGAAAATGTTGAGTTCCACAAGGGCAATATTACAAACATGCAAGAAATTATTAACAACAATGACATTGATGTTGTTGTTTCTAACTGCGTTCTCAATCTAGTTTCGAATATTGACAAACCAAAGTTATTCAGTGAATTATTCCGAGTAACAAAAGGCGGTGGACGCGCGGTCATTTCAGATATAGTTGCTAGCGAATGTGTTCCAGAAGAAATGCAAAACGACGAACACCTTTGGAGTGGATGCATTTCTGGCGCAATGAAAGATACGGCATTTGTTGAGGCGTTTGCCGAGGCTGGGTTCGAAGAAATTACCGTTGTGAAACACGAAACGGAACCGTGGCAAACAGTAGGTGGGATTGAATTTCGATCAATGACGGTGGTTGCATGTAAAGCCGACGCTGATGGCAATACTGATGCTGGGCCAGACCCTGAAGCAGAAGGCGGTTGTTGCGGCGCAAGCGGTTGCTGTTAAGCAAAGAGGAAACTACGCAAGAGGTGTAATTACGCGCCTTGCATCGCTTTAGAGGCATCGGCATCTGAAACATCGCTGTGGCATGCGGCCTTGCCGTTTGATGTATCAACATTGCCCTTCACCTTCGAAGCAAGTTTGTGTACTTCTTCAGGTGTAAGAACACCACGATGCTCAAGAATTTCTTTTTGCTCAATCGTCAATGCTGCTGAAACTGTTGGTTTGTCCCAAGCATAATTTTCATCTTTGCCTGAAGCAAACTCTTGAATTTCTTTACTGATTCGAACGCTGCACCAGTCATGACCGCACATTGCACAAAAATCAGTGTCAACATCTAAATCTTCGTCGTGCATAGCGCGAGCGAAATCTGGGTCGAAGCTTAGGTCGAAATGTTTTTGCCAGTTTAGGGCAGCGCGAGCTTTGGTAAGTTCATCGTCGTTATCCCTTGAGTGCGGAATACCAAGTGCAACATCAGCACTGTGTGCTGCAATTTTATATGCCACGCATCCTTGTTTTACATCGTCCTTTTTTGGAAGACCAAGGTGCTCCTTCGGTGTCACGTAGCAAAGCATCGCAGCACCATGATAGGCAGCAGCTGTGGCACCAATACAACTTGTAATGTGGTCGTACCCTGGGAACATATCGGTAACAAGTGGTCCTAGAACATAAAATGGTGCGCCGTGGCAAAGGGACCGCTGTAGTTTCATGTTGTATTCAACTTGATCGAACGACACATGACCTGGTCCTTCAACCATAACTTGCACACCTTTTGCCCATGCACGTTCAGTCAATTCGCCGAGTACTTCTAGTTCTCTAATTTGTGCTTCATCTGTTGCATCTGCCAAACCGCCGGGACGAAGGCCATCTCCTAATGAGAACGAAACGTCGTACTTACGCATCAAATCGCAAATGTCGTCGAAGCAGTCATACATTGGATTCTGCCCGCCATGATGAATCATCCACTTCGCAAGAAGTGAGCCACCACGAGAGACGATGCCAATAAGCCTGTCCTTAATGTATGGAATATGTTCGTGTAATACACCGGCGTGAATGGTGAAGTAATCAACTCCTTGCTCTGCTTGGTTAAGCAGTTCATCCATAATCATGGTGCGCGTTAAATCTTCGATTTTGCTATCCATAATCATGGAATAAATTGGGACGGTCCCGATCGGAACTGTTGAGTCTTTTAGGATTGCTGAGCGACACGCGTTCAAATCACCACCTGTTGATAAATCCATCACCGTGTCAGCACCCCACTTTACTGACCAATGTAACTTTTCAAGTTCTTCGTCCATGCCTGAAGATACGGGCGAAGCGCCCATGTTGGCGTTTACTTTTGTTAATGAGGCACGGCCAATCGCCATCGGGTCAAGTCCTTTTTCAAGGTGCTTGATATTCGCAGGAATAATAAGCCGACCTGCTGCGATTTCGTCCCTAATTTGTTCTGCTGTTAAATGCGGTTCGCGCTCTGCGACTCGTTTCATTTCTTTCGTCACGACGCCTAGACGTGCAAACTCTAATTGGGTTACAGCAGTTTCAAGTGTCGTTCCAACGCTTCCGGGTTCTGGCATAAAATCCCATGCTGTTTTTGTAGAAACAGGCGGCATTCCAGGAGTGTCGGGTGAGCTGAATGTGGTGGGACCACCAACATTCGCTTCTAAAGCAAAACTACCGGGGGCAGTACCCTGCTCTTGTGAGGATGGGTTGGCAGCCCCGCGCATTGGTAATTTGTGTTCCCGAAGTCCGACATTTGTTTGGGTATCTTTCATACTCGCTATTGTACCGTAGGTTACAATCATGCTTGTAGATGGTACGTATCTGTTTCATAGCATTATTTTTACTCTCTGGATGCAGGGCTACGCAGGTCGTATCCCTTAACGAGGTCGCCCTCGCTACAACTGGCCCAGTCGGTGTTTATGTGCAATCGTTTGGTGGCTCTGTAAGCATAATCGCTGACCCTACAGTTCTGGGCACAATCGTAAGTGCTAATCAACACGAAGAAGGCGTTGGGGCAGTCCCGGTTGCTCGTCTATATATGGAGTGTTCCACGTTTATAGAAAACGGACCACTTGGAGAAGTTATACATGTCAACGCCGTCTGCGATAACGACCCCCTCCATTTAGTTACCGCAAACATCGTCGTACGCGCTCAGGATATTCATGGAGTCACTGTTTTAAATAGATCTGGCGACATCATTGTGCAAGGCGCTTCGGGTCCCTTGCATATAGAAACAAGCGATGGCAGTGTACGCGTTGTCACTCCACTTGTCATGAACGAAGATGTGCTCATCGAGAATCGTCGTGGCGATATTATTTATCGTGTTCGAAGTGAATCTTCAGGTTTGATAGACGCAACTGCAATTGGCGGCGAAGCAACACTTGATTTGCGCCAGGGAAACGCAGTCATTTTACACGGCTCAACAGGCGATAGACTGAAAGCTCAATTCAACGACGGCGTGAATCCATTGGTTATGCGTACGTTTCAAGGTGACATACGAATACATGTCAACCCAGACCCAATTGGTAGCGAGCCTCTCTTCTCTACGGATTGGATTTCTTGGTAAACCAATGGCTGCGCAACGAGAACTTCATGATTTCTTTTTCAAAGAAGCAAAACGCAAGGGCTACCGAAGTCGCGCCGCATACAAGCTGACTGAAATTGATGACAAGAAACACGTCTTAAAAAAACGTGATGTTGTACTTGATTTAGGTTGTGCGCCAGGAAGTTGGTTACAAGTTATTTCTCAACGGATTGGCCCACGCGGGAAAGCCATTGGGGTTGATTTAAAGGCAATTGATCAAACAAACTTGCTAGAAAATGTTGTGACCATACAAGAAGATGTAACTGCGCTTACTCCTGACACGTTTGGCGGTGATTTGTTTGATGTTCTATTGAGCGATATGGCGCCAAACACGACTGGCGTCCGCACAACTGATCACTACGGTTCGGTTCGGTTATGCCATTGTGCTCTGGACCTTGCAACAACATTGCTTAAAACTCATGGTAATCTAGTCATGAAAGTTCTTGAAGGCGAAGCGTACCCCGAACTACTCGACAGGTGTTCTCAGATGTTTGCGCAATCAAAGGGTTTTAAACCCAAAGCGTCCAGAGCAATATCGACTGAAATGTTTGTGGTCTGCCTTGATAGAAATGAAGAATTGCAACCACCAATGCAAATTGCGCCAGCACCACCCGCTCGCGGCTGGCAATAAAGGGTCTGGTCAGCAAAGGCAGGGTGCAAAAGTAATTCGTCTACGCGACTTCTATGTCAATGCGACGCCATACTGGATATAACAAAGGACTTGGCCCTTCTGTAAGAAATACATGTACCACAATGTGAGTGTGAAAAACTACGAATATTTCTACCTTGGTGTGACTCTCCCTCTTTCAAAACCGTCGGTAATGATGACTTTACAAATGTAGCTACAACTCCACGGAAGGGCAGTCACGAAGAACTCTCATCGAGTACCAATGAGCCTTTTAAAGCATTCTTGCGCCGGAAGCAGTCGCTTGTTCCATAATGCGCTCGGCGGTTCTAATTGCCATTGAGCCAGCTTCTGCATCGATGTATGGTTTTTCACCAGTGCGGACACTGTGCAAGAAATCTTTTGCTTGCAAAGTCAATGCATCTTCGTCGCCAACAACAGGCTCTTCCACTTCCACCAAATCAACATAATCAATTGATGACAAATCTTCGCCAGCAGCAAGACGAGTTCGTAAGTCAAGCAATTGTTCTTCGTTTGCAATTTTGCGTACCATCGTTACTGATTTGTTCACAAAATCTGCAGAGACATAGGAATCTTCGCTGATAATTCGAAGTTTTCGCTCCGTTTTTAATCCAAGACGGCTTGCCGTTACATTCGCAGTGCACCCGTTAAATTCAAGGCGAGCGTTGCACATGTCTTCTGCTTCGCCCATCACACTTACGGCATTTGCATGAATATCTGTTGGCTCTTTCCCGGTAAGCATAGTAAGCAAGTCAAGGTCGTGAATCATCATGTCAAGCACAACACCAACATCAGTACTTCTAAATGTCATTGGACTAATACGTACCATTTCAATAAAACGTGGTTTTAAATTTTCAATCGAAGCCACTGCTCGCATAACCGGGTCGTACCGAACGACGTGTCCAACTTGCAATACCGCACTTCCAGTTTCAGCCGCATCTGCAATAGCGTTTGCAACTTCTGCTGTTGGAGCCAATGGCTTTTCGATAAGACAACCTATGCCTCGCTCTAACAAAGGTTCCGCTACTTCAAGATGGTATATAGTCGGAGTGGCAATTGTTACAGCGTCGACGCCAGCATCTATCAATTCTTCAACTGTTGCGAACGCCTTGCCACCCCACTCTTCCACAATATCATTGCGTCGTTCTTCGCTTTGATCAACAACACCGACGAACTCGATATCGTCCATTTGAGAATAAATACGAGCATGGTGCTGGCCCATTCGACCAACGCCTACTACAGCGCAACGCAAAGTTTTAGTTTCAGTCATAGGGGTATTCTACCTACTCCACTGCGATTACAGCCATCGGGTGTGCTCGTGCTCTTTTATTTTTTTGTTGATGCGTTCCTGCCGGCCCTCTAAGCCATCATCGTATTCCAGTGACCAGATTGCGTCGTTGGAAATTTCTAGTAACCCTCGAGCAAACAGCGAAACGCACCAGAGCCACGGACCCATAAGCACAAAAATATACGCTGCAAACAGGAAACTAATGCCGCCCAAATTTACCGCAGCAAAATGTTTCCACGGAAGAACAAATACGAATAGTCCTAAGGTAACTGTCGCGATTGCAAAAGTATTACATCGCTTTGCTGCACAATCTAGTTGTAATCGCAACGCAAGGTCATGTATCCAGAATGCGATGCCTGCCAAACCTATGCCCGCAACAGCGTGCAATATTAAAATGAGTGGGAAGTGTTTCAAATTGCCACCAAGCGTGTACTCTTCAAATGGCACATGGAACATAAGCCACAACACATATCCAATAGGCCAACACCACTGTGTGGTGGGAGCAAGTTTTCTAATCCACGTATACATCGGGGGCATAGCCGCATCTGCACTTGATGGCATCATGCCAATGACGACAGTGGGCCAGAAAATTGAAAGGACTCCTAGTGCCAATCGGTACAAACCGATTGGAATAATTGCAAACGTTACTAATAACTGCAGTATCAATACAGTGAAAGCAAAAATTGCGCCAAGTTTCATCCAATA
>JABJDN010000124.1 GCA_018665385.1 Phycisphaerae bacterium
GTTGGAGAAGTGAAATAGTAACGTTTTGGAAGCGTGGAATTAATCTTCCACCAAGAAAATCTAAGAGCCCATTTCATATGCGTTCGTCGCTGTGAGTACCCCCGTGGTCCCCTACTTGGTTCTGCAAGAATTGAAGTACCCCACCAATGTCATTTGAAACTCTGTTTATTTAATCAATGAGCATAGTGTAATTCTCCTTTGTGTTACTCAATTAGTATATACCGGATAAAACACTTCAGCATTACGTGATGACTGAAGTAAGCCCTTTTCGTACAACAAAAGTATTCTTCAGTGCGTCTCCGCTTACTCTAAAGCGCAACTTTACCTTCCACAGCACAAACAGACATTTTTGTAGTAGCAGATGCTATCAATAAATTCCACGAGAAACTAATACTACTTTTGTTTCGATTGTGAATTTCAATTCAGTTTGTTTGCGGTTCTGAGGCTGCACTTACAATTGAATGAATCGTTTGCACTACTGTAACTAAAGCACCCACAGTGAACGTTAGTTCTTCTTCAGTGGTTGTCCTAGCAAAACTAAAACGGACTGCGCCCCACTCGCCATCACCTGGTGTTCCAATCGCTTCAATCACTTTTGAACCTTTCAATGCGCCGCTTGAACATGCCGAACCTGAAGACGCACAAACACCTTGTTCAGAAAGCATTAACAACATCAATTCGCCTTTCACTTCAGGAAAAGAGATTGAACTTGTAGTCCACGCGCGTGGCGCACCGCTTGAGTTAATATGGATTGTTGGAATTTTCGAGGCAAGTAATGTTTCAAACATCTCGCGCTGTGATTCCATGCGATGGATGTTTTCTTCTGTAAGCCATAGCATTGCCTCTGTAGCTGCAACGCCGAAGCCAAGAATTGCTGGTACATTTTCTGTGCCGCCCCGCCTGCCTCTTTCTTGGGGACCGCCGGTTACAAGCGGAGACACAGTTATTCCAGTACTTGAATACATTGCACCAACACCCTTTGGTCCGTGAAACTTATGGGATGCAAATGTGAGCAAATCAATCGGCACATCTTGCACATCAACAGGCATTTTTGCAACCCATTGCGTCCCGTCACTATGCACAAGTACACCATGCGCGTGGCAAAGAGCAACAATTTTTTCAATTGGTTCTATAACACCCGTCTCGTTATTGCACCACATAACAGAAACAACAGCAATTTCTTCAGCATGATCTTGCAGCAATTTTTCAAGTTGTTTGAGGCATACTATTCCATCCGAACAATTTTCAAGACGAACAATGTTGTAGCCATTTTCTACGACGAGCAAGTCGATCGCTTCGCCAACAGCAGCATGCTCCACTTGGCTCGTGATAATCATTTTTCGATTAGGTCGCATTGCACATGCGGATTTCAATGCCAAATTCGCAGCCTCAGTTCCACCAGAAGTGAATGTAATTCGCGCAGCCTCGCAGTTGATGAGACTGGCGACGGCTGCTCTCGCTTCGTCTACTTGGTGCCGCGCTTCCTGCCCAACACGATGGATACTCGATGGATTCCCCCACAATGTTTCCATAGCATGAAGGACCGCCTTTGTTACCGAAGGAAGCGGTGCAGTGGTTGCATTATTATCTAGATAAATTACTTTTTTCATACGTGCGTTATTGTATCGTTTGATTCAGATGGTAGCCGGATTGAATTCACAACCCCTAATGCCACGAGCCCAAGCACTCCGCAAACTAGAAAGATTCCTTGCGGTGATTCGCCAAATAATGGCCTGCAAACCCAGAACAGCAACGAACCTACTGCCATACACAAAAATGAAATTGAGTTAGATGTTGCAAGAACTTGACCCCGCTCCCCTGGAGAAGGAAGTGTTTGCATGAGCGTCTGCAATGGAATCGCATACAACCCTGCAGTAAAGCCCAGAGCAATAAGACCCAGTAAAAAGTTCACGTACGACACTGTCGCAAGACCAAGAAAAAATACAGAACTCGACATACCAACCGCTGCATATTGTGAAACCGACAATCTGACATTTCCCTTTGAAATAAATCCTGCGCACAACGAGCCAATCCCAACAGACACTCCAATTGATGCTAACAAATACGACACTTTTACGTCGGTCACTTGCAGCAACGGGCCCAACTCGTTCACCAAAAGCAGAACAATAGTCGCGAGTAAGTAAAACAATGCCCAAGCAATCGCGACATGCATCAGTACGCCCCTGCACATGGTTCTCCCAGTAGAGATATACGTTGCGAATGGGTTTACTGGAATTATTGTGCGAGGGTTAATCTTTGATAGTTTGGGTAACCACACTATCGCTGTTACACCAATACAAGCAACGAACGTTAAGAATATGCCGGGCATCCATTGATCAAGCGTATTCGTGCTATTTTTTATATGGTCACTTAAAAAACCTGCCACCAACATACCCGTAATGACTGAAACATTTGTAGTCATATTGAGCACGCCATTTGCCCTCGCCACTTTATCGTGCGGAACAATTTCAGGAATCATGCCATACTTTGCAGGGCTAAAAAAGGTGGATTGCGTCGCTAACAAAAACATCGCCGAACCTGCGATCCAGAAATTTTCTATCGCAAAACCAAGTCCTGCAATCACGGCTAATGGTAGTTCGATCCACTTCATCAACACAGAAATTGAGCGCTTCGAAAATTTATCTGCAATTGGACCTGCCCAACCAGAAAATACAACAAACGGAACAAAAAGGCACAATGCAATAAGGCCCTGCCCACCCTCACCCAAAAGACCTGCCCACATCCCTCCTTTTATAACTGCAAAACCAAGCAACGCCTTAAGAATATTATCATTTGCGGCACCCATGAATTGGGCCACCAACAAAGCCGTAAGCCCTCGCTTTTTACATACACTCGTTTTGCCTTCTGGACGTAGTTCCATACTGGAAACAATACAGCATTTTGGATGTGCATGACAAAGAGACGCAGATGCGAAGGTGTGCTCTGCGTCTCTCTGTGCAACACGTTACGTATTGAAATTAGTCTGCAGAAGCTTCTGCATCTGCTTTTACTGCGCTCTCTTCGGTTGTCCCCTTTGGACCGTCTAGTACGCCTCTAGCAACAAGCACCTTGACTTTAATCTCTTCGAATGTTTCAGGATTATCAGCGAGGTACTTTTTAGAGTTTTCTCGGCCTTGCCCAAGACGGGTTTCACCGTAGCTAAACCATGAACCGCTCTTGTTTATGATGTCGTCTTCCACAGCAAGGTCAATCAAGTCGCCAGTAATACTAATGCCTTCGTTGAACATAATGTCAAATTCAGCAGATCGGAATGGAGGCGCTGTCTTGTTTTTCACTACACGAGTCCGTACACGGTTCCCGATTGGAATGTCGCCATCTTTAATAGAACCAATTCGACGAATATCAACGCGAATAGACGAATAGAACTTCAGTGCACGGCCGCCCGGTGTAGTTTCTGGACTACCAAACATTACGCCAATCTTTTCACGGATTTGGTTAATGAAGATAACCATACAATCGCTTTTCGAAATAGCCCCAGTCAATTTACGCATGGCTTGGCTCATCAAGCGAGCTTGTAAGCCCACATGTGTTGCACCCATTTCGCCTTCAATTTCAGCGCGAGGAATAAGCGCAGCGACTGAATCGATTACAACTACGTCCACTGCATTAGAACGAACGAGCATTTCACAAATCTCTAGCGCCTGTTCACCAGTATCTGGTTGCGACACAAGCAGTGCGTCTACATCTACACCTAATTTTTTTGCCCACATTGGGTCAAGCGCATGCTCCGCATCTAT
Source organism: Phycisphaerae bacterium (assembly GCA_018665385.1). Classification (GTDB taxonomy): domain Bacteria; phylum Planctomycetota; class Phycisphaerae; order Phycisphaerales; family SM1A02. The sequence goes on from JABJDN010000124.1 coordinate 3,759, forward strand.
AAATGCTGCCACGCCTTTCTTTTGTGCTTGGGCTACAACATTCAGAGCGAGGGTAGTCTTTCCAGACGATTCAGGACCGAATACTTCAATGACTCGCCCACGGGGCATTCCTGCTCCGCCTAATGCAAGATCCAAACTAATTGCGCCTGTTGAAATTGCTGGGATTTGTGCTAAATCTTCACCGTTCAACCGCATGATGGCGCCGGTACCAAATGCTTTGTCTATTTGCGAGAGCGCATTCTCGAGTGCTTGAACTTTTCCTTTGTCCTCTACAGTCGCTTTTGCTTTTGTTGCCATATCTTTCTTCGCCTTCCTTGGTGCTGCAGCTGTGTTTCCTACACGGCCTGTAGTTTTACTACTACTCTTAGATACAATACCGCCCTTTGTGCGATTCTCAGCTGGCGATGCTGTATTTCGTGTTGATTTCTTAGTTTTTCCGTTTTTACTTAAAATAGCCATTTGTCATGCTCCTTCACTAGCAGGTGTTTGTTAGGTTTACGGTAGGATGACAGAAACATCGGCAATGTCAACCGATGTTCGGTAGTTATTCGGTATAAAACTTTACTTTTAGGCTAATAATAGAGGTGCTGGTGACACCGTGTCGTCAGTGTATGCCCCATTTTACTCGGTAAGCCCACCTTCCCAGTTAGGTGTAGGTGGAGTCCACTCGGACAAATCTGTTTTGCTAAGCCAAGCAATCGTTCGCTTCAGGCCCTCTGAAAGAGCAATACTTGGCTCCCAACCGAGTGTTGATGTAGCCAATGTTATATCTGGTTGTCGCTGAGTCGGATCATCTGCTGGTAACGGTTTCATAATAAGCGCAGAAGAACTATTGGTTAGCTCTAGCACAAGATTCGCAAGTTCGAGCATAGTAAACTCGGCAGGGTTTCCAAGGTTGATTGGACCAGTTGCTTCGTCTGCATCCATCATGGCAAGAAAGCCACGGATTAAATCTTCAACATAGCAAAACGAACGTGACTGTTTCCCATCACCAAAAATTGTAATGTCTTCACCCGCGAGCGCCTGCCGTATAAAGTTACTGACAACACGCCCGTCGAAGGGATGCATGTTCGGCCCGTATGTATTAAAGATTCGAGCCACTCGAATATCAACGCCGTGCATTCGATGGTAATCGAACAAAATTGATTCTGCTGCACGTTTTCCTTCGTCGTAGCAAGCACGCAAACCAATTGGGTTTACGTTGCCTCTGTACGACTCAGGTTGGGGATGAACGGACGGGTCGCCGTACACCTCACTCGTAGATGAATGGAACAGCCTTGCATTGGACTTCTTCGCAAGGTCTAGTGAATGCAACGCACCTAAAATACTTGTCATTGTTGTATTTACTGGATTGTGTTGGTAGTGACCGGGCGCCGCAGGGCAAGCAAGGTTATAAATGAAATCAACCTCAAGATCAAAGGGCTTCATTACATCGTGGAGTAAAAATTCAAAATTTGATTTTGCTTCTAAATGCGCAATTGTCTCGCGACGACCTGTAAACAGGTTATCTAAACATATAACGTGCTCCCCGCGCTCGACCAATCGTTCGCAAAGGTGAGAACCTAAAAATCCTGCGCCGCCAGTTACTAAAGTCCGTTGTGTCATGTATGCAATTATACGCCCTCAATCATTGGTAGAGTGTACATATGCGAACTGTTGTTGGAACAATGACTGGAACAAGTATGGACGGAGTTGATGCTGTCGCCATAGAGATTGATGGGTTCGGATTGGACATGCAAGTTCGATACATCGCACTTACTTCAACTGACCTTGGCGATGCAAGAGATTTACTCAGGCAACTAGCAAAAAATGGTGGCACTGACGAGCAAATGCATTCCGGGGCTATTGCGGTTGGCGAACTGACACTAACGAGCATCAACGCATTGGCGTTACCGAAGATAGACGCAATCGCATTGCATGGGCAAACTGTTTTCCACGCACCACCAACAAGCGTTCAACTTATCGATGCTTCTATTATTGCGACTTCGTTCGACTGCGCCGTGTTAACCGACCCAAGACAACAAGACTTAGCACTTGGTGGCCAAGGCGCACCAATTACTCCTCTTGCAGATTGGGTACTATTTCGCGATTCTGAACTCTCCACTGCGGTCGTAAACCTTGGTGGATTTTGTAACATTACTTGCATCCCCGCACACGCAAACCCATGCGACGTAACAGGGTTCGACTTGTGCAGCTGTAATTTACTTCTGAACACAGTCTCGCAACAATTACTTGGAATGGAGTACGACGAAGATGGAAAAGTCGCTCGCACTGGAACGCCCTGCGACGCAGTAGTCGAAGAAATCAAAATGCAGTTACAACTGCAACACTCTGAGCACCGATCTCTTGGTACAAACGATGACCTACGCGACTTCATCCTAACCAAGACCGAAATTGCGCCCAAGGATTTACTCGCTTCCATTCACGTTGCAATTGGTGCATGCGTAAACGATGCAACGCAAGAGTACGGCAAGGTTCTACTTGCTGGTGGTGGCGTCTTCAATAAAGTACTTGTTTCGAATATTGCACATACAGGCACTACTGAAACTCTTGGTGTGCCCATTCAAGCACGCGAAGGTATGGCTATGGCAATCCTTGGTGCATTAGCACTTGACGGCATTTCCATCACACTGCCTCAAGTAACGGGCAGGCAAGAAACAACTGACGTTGTCGGTTGGACTTACGCCAAACCGTAAATTGGTTTCAATTTATTTTCAAGGTGACGCATTAGCGGGTCTGACGACAATGGCTTGCCAGTAACGTGCACGCAAAGGTCTGCGGCTCTAAACCGTTGTCCGTGGCAATGAATGTTTTCATTCAGCCAAGTTTTCAAAGTGCCAAATTCGCCACGTGCAAATTGTTCGTACATATCTGGAATTTCTTCCATTGCTGTTTCGAAGAATTGAGCACAATACAAATTGCCGAGCGTATATGTTGGGAAGTAACCCATTGACGTCATCGACCAATGGATGTCTTGTAAACATCCCTTCGTGTCGCTTGGAACATCTATGCCCAAATATTCTTGGTACCGAGCGTTCCATGCATCAGGCAAATCTGCCACAGCAAGTTCACCCTTCATCAACAAGCGTTCTAACTCGAATCGAATCATAATATGCATGTTGTAGGTCGCTTCATCTGCTTCAACGCGTATGAAGTCTGGCTTCACAATATTTGCACCACCGTACACATCGTCAAAACTTAGGTGGGCAGTTGCATCGCCAAAGAATTCGCCCATTTTTGGGTAACACCATTTCCAGAATGCTTCGCTTCGACCAACTTGGTTTTCCCACATTCGGCTTTGTGATTCATGTATTCCAAGTGAAACAGCGCTGCCCATTGGCGTTCCAACATTCGTAAAGAGTAACCCTTGTTCGTAAATGCCATGTCCACATTCGTGCATTGTTGAACCAATTGCATCGTTCACATTATTCTCGTGAAAACGAGTCGTCATACGAACGTCATTGCAATGTGTCCCACTGCAAAACGGATGCGTTGATTCATCTAAACGACCAGATTGGAAGTCAAAACCGATTTGGCTTGCGATTGCATTCACAAATTTCTTTTGGTGATCGATAGGAAGAACAAGCTCGTTAAATTTATTCGATGGCTTTTTGTCGCTTCCCATCAAGTCATCTAGTAGCGACTGGAGTTTTACACGCAATGGCGTAAAGACTTCGCTCACTGAAGCTGCAGTACATCCTGGTTCGTAATCTTCAGCGAGTGCGTCCCATGGTTCTCCACCTTCAGACCAACCATAACATTCTGCCTTGCGTTGAAGCAAGTTCACAATTTTTTCTAACCATGGTTGGAATTCTGAGAAGTCATTATTTTTACGTGCTTCAGCCCAAGCGCTTTGCCCACGACTAGACAGCATCGCTTCTTCTTCAACCAAAGAAGCTGGCAACTTTGTTGCTCGATCGTACCCGTGGCGAATTTCTCGAATGTTCGCTGCACTTGCACTCGTAGGATCGCCAACAAGATCATCGTTCGCTTCGCAAGCTGAAATCAGGTCGCCATTTTTTGGGTTCGTTTTCATCTCGTGGTATAAACGTGATGTAAGTGATATCTGGTCTGCTCTAAACTCGATGCCATTCTTTGGCATCATGACTTCTTGGTCCCAATGCAAAAGTGAAATTGTTGAACCAAGTGCGTTGCACTCTTTGGCTGTTTTGATTAGTTGGTTGTATTCTGTTGAGGTAGCTGTTGCAGTCATTGTGTTTCTCCTATTGAAGCCCACCCATGATAACGACAGCGGACCGCCAAATGGCGGTCCGCTGTGTTCAATCAGTTTAGAAACCTGTTTATTCTGTAGAAATTAGGTTCGATAGGTACTCAACAATCATTGAGCCATTGTCATCGGTTCTTAATTTAGCAAGATCCAATGCTGTTTCGCCTGATGAGTTTTTAGCGTTTACATCTGCGCCAGACGCTACAAGCAATTCAATTTTATCAAGAGTTACATTATTGCTTCCTGCACCAATATGAAGCGCTGTTGATTTCTTATTGTCGATGCCATTTACTTTTGCACCAGCATTGATAAGGAGTGCAACGGCTTCAATTTTGCCGGTTCGAACCGCATGCATAAGGGGAGTTCTACCCTCTGCGATATCGTTCACGGAAACATCAGCGCCAGCTTCTACAAGTATTGCTACTGAATCCGTATCGCCAAAACCAGCTGCCCAGATTAAAGGTGTATACCCAAGTACAGTATCTACTGTGTTCGCATCAGCACCAGCGTCAATGAGAACTTGCACGCCACTTGCAATACCGAAACCTGATGCCCAAGACAATGGAGTATTTCCAAGACGGTCACGGGACTGAATGTCAGCGCCTTCGTCAATGAGAACCTGGATTGTTTCGGGGTTTTTCGATCGGGCCGCATACATAAGTGGTGTTCTGTTTACACGGTCAACTCGCTCAACTTGTGCACCAAGTGCAATCAGGGCAATAACTGTATCTGGATATCCTGCTTCTGCAGCGCTGCTTAGTAAAGTAACACCACCTCGATTTACAGCATCGTATGAACCAAGACCATCCTCGATGTACTTAATGACTTGCATACCTTTACCAGCTTTAATGTACTGAGTAAGTTGATCGCCATTCAACGGACGCGTTGGGTCTTTCGTTGGCAATACACCGCCTTCGCGGCGCAGTTTAATAATTTCATTTAACCGCTGACGTTGCTCTGCACTCAAACGAATGTTCGTTGTAATTTCGCTGCAAAGTGGGTGGTCAAGACGAATAGTGATTTTTGTTGTTTGAACGACATCCCAGAAATCTTCCCAGTTCAATTGTAATTCTTGCGATGTCGCCGCTTCTGTTGGGAGCTCTGCAATTGCAGGCAGAATAGAAGTCACTGTGAATGGTTGATCATCTATTGATGTCAAAATAATTGTGCCAAATTTTTCGCCAGTCTGGATCGCAATCGGATTCTGGTCGATGGTTACATACTCAATTGTTTCTGCAACAACTGGAAGACGCAGTGGTGGGTAGCCCGTGATGGAGAATGTGACCGTCTTTGAAAGTTTACGTGCTCGACCCTTGCCGTCCATCGTGACACTTACGTCAGTTGATTCGCCTGGTAGCAACACTGTATCTTGCTTGAAATCTGAAGTAGTACAACCGCAACTTGCCTTTGCTCGTTCGATTGTTACAGCGGTGTCGCTTGTGTTTGTCAGCGTAACACTTCCTGTACCTGTTTCACTTGTTGAAAAAGCCCCAAGGTCTAGGGACTCTGGAGTTGCAGTGACCACTTGTGTTAGCAAACCTGGAGTACCAGGCTGCGCAGTTAAATCTTTTGCATTCAATGATGATACATCCGCAGACTTTTTACCTGTAGGTAAAAGTGCATTCAATTTATCCATTTGTTCTGGATTTGATAAGTCAACTGGAATTGGCTTGCCTGGTTTTCTGTTATTTTTCGTATCAGCAGAAGTATCTTTAGCAGATGCAGTAACTTCTGTCTTCGTAGTTGCTGGGCTTGATTCCACAGATGCAGTCTTCGTTGAATCAATTGAAACTTCATTCGACTCAGCTGGTTTTTCGCATCCAAGTAACGTGATAGATGCGATTCCAATCAAAGCGAATAGAGGCATTTTTGTAAGTAAGATTTTCATATCTTTCATTCTGTGGAAGTCCTATATGCAAATTTAAAAAAAAGGTAATTCTCTATTGTAAACTCTCACCGCTCAAGGTCAAGCGGTGCTACTTTATTACGCAGTCGAAGGGCTTTTATTGCCCTTTTCAGTGTCCATCTCCACTTTCTATTACGGCAAATTCACCTTTTTTTCTACATACGGAGCCAAATATGCAATTCTCGGACCTTCCTGAGCACCTTGCTATGCCTGCACTGCGCAGTTTTCAAGCCTGGCCTATCTCAAAAGATAAGAAACAGTTTGTAGCATTACGTGACCCATATGCTCTAGTAAGAGAAACAATGGTCGTTCCAGCGCACTTGTTCGGGGTGATTAAGCGAATTGATGGCAATACACTTGCTAAAGATATTGCTGCATCCACCAAGGCTCCAGAAGATCAATTCATCGACTTGCTCGAAAAACTTGATGCGAGTGGCTTACTCTGGGGGCCCACTTCTGCAAAACTTGAGCAAGATACTGTTGCACGACTTACAGAAGACGGCACGTTTCCTATTCGTGCTTCAGGCTCCCTTGGAAAAACAACGGAAGATTGCAAAAAGCAATTACAACAGTGGTTTTCTGAAACAGAAGATCCAGAGTTTGAGCAGGCAATTCGAGGCATTGTTGCACCCCATCTTGATTACGTTCGAGGATGGCCAAACTATGCTTCAGCATACTATGCTTGGCAAACTGCAGAAAAACCTGACAGAATCGTCATTTTAGGGACCAATCATTTTGGCGAAGGAGATGGTGTAGTGCTTTCGACAATTGGATTTACTTCTCCACTTGGCCATTGCCCTGTTGATACTGCAGTTGTAGATTGCCTACTTGCTGCATTCGGTGAAGGTGTTTTGAAAGATCTCATTGACCATGCTGCCGAACACTCAATCGAGTTGCAACTTCCGTGGATTCAACATTGCTTTGGCAATGTTCCTGTTGTTGCAGCGCTCATTCCAAATCCCCTTATAGACATGCTTGATGGTGACGAAGATAACTCTCGCACCACGACAGATGAGTTCATCTCAGAACTCAAGAAAATTCTCGAAGAACTCGGTGGCACAACCTATGTTGTAGCTTCTGCAGATTTAAGCCATGTAGGCCAACAGTTCGGCGAGCCCAGGCCGGTGGACGATCAGCGTAAATATGACGTCGAACGGCACGACAGAGAAATGATGACTAAATTCATCGGCAACGATACAGAAGATTTTGTTTCATCAATGAAATGGCACAACAATTCTACAAATTGGTGCAGCATCGGCAATATGTCAGCGGCAGTCAACCTGTTAGAACCTAACCAAATTGAACTCATTGATTATCGCCAGGCGTGCGATAGCAAGGGCGCTGCACTTGTTTCTAGTTGCGCTATGGCATTGCTGTAAATTCGTACACTTCGATGGAACTGATTAAGGCGTGGACTCGAATACAAGAGTAACCATCCACTAGCCCCCACGGGAGCCCGTTTGTTTTTAAACAGCGGGCTCTATTTTTTGTAACAATACACAGCATGATTGCTGTAATCCAACGAGTCACCTCCGCAAGTGTGTCTGTTTCTGAACCACACTACAAATCGAATATCCAACATGGGTTCTGCATATTGCTCGGTGTCGAAGATGGCGATGATGAAACCGAAGCCAATTGGTTCGCTAAGAAAATTTCAACAATGCGAATCTTCCCTGACGCAGAAGGGAAAATGAATCTCTCTATCCTTGATGTCACCGGTGAAATCCTCCTTATAAGCCAATTTACTCTTGCTGCGAATTGTTCGCAAGGCAACCGCCCAAGCTTTGTGCGTGCTGCTTCTCCCGAGTTAGCTGAGCCGCTGTATGAAAGAGTAGGCGAGCAGTTAGAGAAGACTGGAATCGTCGTTACATACGGTGTTTTTGGCGCAGATATGAAAGTAGAAATTTCCAACGACGGGCCAGTCACCATCATCCTTAAACGAGATTACACTACGTAGTTATGGATGAGCTAACCGCACGATTACATCTTGAAACGAGCAAACTTATGGGAGTTGACTTTTTGCCTACGAGCGATGTAGAAGCTGAACAACCGTTGCCTGTTTCTGTGCTACCAAGTGTAGACATTTCTGCGACTTCCCTCGAAGACATACAACAATTGCACGCAACTACCTGCCCACATTGCACAACGGTAACTTCGCACACCCAAATAGTGTTCGGCATTGGCAATCCCAATGCTTCACTCATGTTCATCGGTGATGCTCCTGGACCTGAAGAAGATGCGGAAGGTATCCCCTTCGTGGGAGCAGCTGGGCAAAAACTTGATCAAATAATTTCTGCAATGGGCTTCTCGCGGGATGATGTCTACATCACGAACGTGGTAAAAAGCCACCTTGAAGATACCCGTACGCCTCTACCAACGGAAGTGAAAAAATGCGGCGAATTCTTGGAACTGCAAATACAAGCAATACAACCAGACGTCATTGTTGCTCTGGGTTCGCCTGCTACGAAGTACCTTTTGCAAACGACAATAGGCATTACAAAGCTACGCGGTGTGTGGGGAGAGCACTGCTCCATACCAGTAATGCCCACGTACCACCCTGCGTACTTACTGCGAAACTACACCAAACAAACTCGAGAAGAAATCTGGTCTGATATGCAGAATGTACTGGCGAAACTTTCTACCAAATAGTTCATTGCACAACTCTAGTTTTTGCAAGGGTTTCTGCCTTTCCGTACTTTTTGTTGTAAAAAATAGACTTTTTATCTTGATTTACGAAAAAATTAAGCGACAATACACGGATAAATAACGGGGGACAAAGATGTTGTTAGGTCTTTGTTAAGTTTATTCACTTCTTTCTCATTGGGAATCACATGCAAGCACAAGATAAAATTATTGACCAGCCAACCTATAGCATGGCACTATTCCGTTCTGCAATTCACCCCGAATTCTTCCAAATTGAAGATCGTATCGAAGTGCAGCACAACGATTATGATTTTGAAGCTTGGCTATGCAAAGGCGGCCACGTTCTTCGCTTTGAGTACGAAGGGATTTGCGTCACTGAAGTTATTTTCCAAAATGTCGATTCATTACCAGACCGCGGTCATGTAACCACAATGGTATGCGCTGGTGAACGAGATCACGAACAAGATTTTGGCGATCGCATTACATTGATTAACTCTATGCAAATTGAAGTACTTCCTGAACACTTGTTCGGTGACAGCTATTTGGAATTGTCCGAATTCGCAGATGAAGCAAAAGCAAAAGTCGTGCGGTATCAAACTGACAAGAGCAAAGGTCTTAGTATTCTTGATGTCCAACGGTACAACGACCAACTGCATGTTCAGTCTTACCACTTACACTCAGATCAAGGTGTTGTACTTCGTACACAATCCATTTTTGAGTTAAAGCAAGACCCAGCAGTCTAACTTAATCTCTAGGAATAGCAGTCCCTTGCTCAACGCCGTGCCACCAAATGTCACGCGTGTCTTGTCCATCGCAATTCTTACGCATAAGTAGATACATCGTTGTGCTTACGCTAAAGAAACCACTACATATCCAGCCAATCATAAAATCGTGAACGATGGTTTCCCAAAATGTTACAAACCAACTGGCACTTGTTTCGTACCAAGCTCCACCGAAAGTTGGAATTGCATGTTCAGGCATTGAACCCGCGCCTACGAGGGATTGGTTGAATGTCCACGCACCAACAAGGCCCGCTGTTGCATCCAAGGTCAAATTCGTTATCAGCCGAACGACTATGTACCCAAACACCATTGCGATAATCAAAAGCGCAAGGTAACCAATAAAATACAGTGTCTTCGAAACAAGATAGGCGAACGATCGTTGAACTGCTTCGCTACCGCTGCAATGTTCGATGACAACCGATGGAATCAAGATGGGGAAACATACACAATACCCAACAGCAACCAATGAAATCACCAAGCCGCAGACCAAGAATATACCGTACAACAACCCGCCAACAATGTTGAGCCAAGGAACGTTTAACAAAACTAAACCAAGCACCATGAGCAAGACAGAAAAGAATGCAACAACCATTGCAGGGCCTAACACAGCTTCAAAGAGCGATCGCCAACGGCTTGTTGAAAATTCAAGTGCTTCTGGAATGCTTATTCGTTGTCCTCGTGCATGTTGCACGGCTTGCATTCTGGAAATTGCCCCGCCACCAATGCAAAGCACATAGACGAACAATAATCCATACAACGTGATAAACCAGTGAAAACCTGCGTTCCAGATTAGTTGCGGCAATTCCCAAACTATTGCAACTACACCTTGCCACATTTGTACAGGCTCGAAGTGTAGCGCACCGTCCACGATACTATTCCACGAAGATGCGATGAATAAAGCAGAGGCTTCAAATGGCCCCTGCGTTCGCACCTTTTCGAGCGAAGCATATATATCTTCAAACTCTGCTCGTTCCAGTGCGTTCACATCACCTTCGAACAAATAATCTTCCCATGCCTCTAAGAGATTCGCTTGTGCAACTGCTACTGTCCAATGTTCAGAGCCCTCTGGGGCATCATTTGAAAGCGCAGTTGCAGATTTTGCAATTGCAAGCGACCGAGCTTGGCTGAGTTCTTCAACTGAAACTGTGCCCATGTAAGCACGAGCATCGTCGCCTGATACCGAATCCCAAATGCGTCCCCCTGCAAACAATATCAAAACCATGCATAGCCCAAGAATCATACGCCCAGGTTGCATGGAACTTCCAATAGCTCCGAATAGATGTTGAAACTGAAATACTTTTCCAAAATCAACGCCATCTACAATAGTTCTTTGTTCCCTCATGCCTACTATCGTAGCACGCAAAGCCGATACGAGGGTCTGGTTCAGGGGCAGGCCCTGTACCAGACCCCGTACTAGACCCTGATTATTGGACGGAGTAAAAACCGGTGAATTTGTGGACACCCGCCTCTGAGTAGCCTATAGTAAAGAGTAGAAATGCTTTCGAAACTGACTACATATATGATTCTAAGCGCTATTGCAGTACAAGCCGTATTTGGCGGATTGCAGAGCACCGTATCAATCTGCCTTGGCGGAGGACACGAGCATGAAGTTGCTGAAGTCGTTGAGCACTGCTCCCACGAATGCAGCCACCATGATCAATGGGTAACTCCAGTAACCGAAGACCAAGACATACAAGGGTGTGCTTGTACAGACCTTGAACTTGCACTCATCGACTTAGTAACAACTCCTCGCACAATCGACGATGACCCCTCTGTTGTTGCGTTCTTCCAGACATTCATTCCAGCACTTGACGAACAACCAGTTCAGTCAATGTACTGCGGTACGATTGACGACCCGCCTATAGAACGGCAACAATTGTCCATCGTTCGCATCACCAGACTTCTCGTCTAAATCCTATCAATGTGCCTTCGTTTCGCCCATGCAACTATGCGTTGCATGCTTGCGTTATTGTAAATATTGATAGGAGTTTGCTTTAGATATGAAATACAAAATAACCGTGACCCTTTGCTTCCTTCCGATGATTTTTTCAATCGGTTGCCAATCGTACGAGCCTGCACCATTGCAAATGGATTTATACCAATCCAACCTAGAAAATAGAATCGTATACATTGAACCAGTACAAGTGTTCGCTGAACGCCTCGCTCTTCAAAATGGAGTGCCCAATGCATTCGATATGCAGGATGGAATCTCTGCTGAAGAAGGCGAAGTCATCGCCTTGTTTTATAACCCAAGCCTGCGCATTGCTAGGCTTGAAGCTGGAGTTGCATTAGCAAATTTTGAAACTGCTGGGCTTTGGGAAGACCCCGTGTTTGGCTTTCAAGGTGCAGACATTTCTTCGCCATCCGCGCCATTTGAATTTGGGATGATGATGAATTTTACAATTCCAATATCAGGCCGCCTTGCAGTGGAAAAAGAACGTGCTGGCTCAGCCTATTCAACAAATTTACGCAAAGTAGCAAACCTTGAATGGAACACTCGTTCGCTCGTTCAATCGCAGTGGTCTCATTGGACCGCAGCAACTATGCAAGTAGAACTTTTACAGGAAGTCGCCGAACAACTCGAACGTATCAATGCAGTTGCAGACCTTCTAGAAGCCTCGGATGAGATGAATCGTGTGGAGCGGAGACTGCTGAAAGTTGATTTGGTGTCGTATCAAGTACAAATTACAAAAGCAGAACTGGATGTTCTTCAAGCTGAACTTGCACTTGTTGAAACACTCGGACTTCCGCCAACAAGTGCTGAATATTTTATTCCAATCTTTCCTGCGTTGATGACTGTACTCGTTGAAGATGAAACTAGTCGGATCATCAATGCAAACACTGAGCTTGCTGTTTCGATGGCTCAATACCAAACTGCTGAAGATTCACTTCGACTTGAAATAAAGAAACAATTTCCAGACATTGTTCTTGGTTCAGGGTACGGAAGTGAATTTAATGATCACCGAGTGTTGATTGGCGTTTCTATTCCACTTTCGATTTGGAACAGAAACCAAGCCGGCATAGCCCATGCAAGAACACAACGCGAAGTTGCAAGAGCAAAATCCGAAACGACGTTTGCGAGAATCTACAGAGAACTCGCCCTAGCAAATACCACTCTTTCCCTCACTAAAAAGCAGCGCTCATACTTTGACGAAATGATTATTCCGCTTCTCAAAGAGCAAAGCAAGGACATTGAAAATATTATGAATCTAGGAGAAGTAGACATGTTCATGTTGCTTGAAACAGTTACTCGTCATCACGAAGCAAAGAAAAATCTTGTGACATTGCAAGTCACCCAACTAGATGCCAAAATAACACGAAAAAACATTCTTGGTCCAGCGTACACAATAGATACCGTTAAAAACGACAGTGATTCAGCCACAGAAAACACACTTGGAGGTGTGCAATGAACTATACAAACCTATTAGCATGCGGCGTACTCACTACGACCTTTATTGGATGTTCCAACGAAGGTAGCACACCTAGTCAAGAAAGTACACACGTGCAAGATACACCCGCGTTGCCTACAAACAGAATTGCAATCCCCCAGGCGGTGCGTTCAAATCTAGGTATTACATTTGCCACTGTTGAACGAAGACGCTTGAAAGACACATTGAGAGCACCAGGTAGGTTTGAGTACTTACCCTCTGCAAAACGAGAATACCGAATGATTCTTCCAGGAAGAATTACATTGCAGGTTGAGCAGTTTGAACATGTTGAAGCAAATACGCTGTTGTATACAATCGACTCCCCCGCTTGGCGAGAATTACAACAAGCTCTTGCAGGTTATTCCGCGACTGTGCAGCAATTTGAAGCAAAGATGGAAATGTATTCGCCCCTATTTCTTGCGCATGAACAACACGAATACTCGGTGACGGTAAACGTAGATATGTGGGAAAAAAGAATTCAGAAACTTGAAGACCTCAGAAAAGCAGGCGGAGGTAGTTTGCGAGAATATACTGCTGCTCGTGCTGCATATTCAACAGCAAAGGCAGAACTTGCAGACATTCGTGAAAAAGATGCTGAATTAGAAGCCTCTTACGCTGAAAACATTGCGTTGTTACGCGCGGCTAGATCAACCCTTGAAATAGCTCTAGATTCTGCGGCATCATTACTCGAAGTTTCGTTGCCTCAAAGCAATCCTGAATGGTGGAAAGCAGTTACAACAGTGGAGGTTCGCGCTTCCCAGAACGGTATCGTTGCTTCTGTTCCAATGACAAATGGAGCATGGGCAGAAGAACACAAACTTGTTCTAGATGTAGTGCAACCAGAAAAATTACGGTTCCATGCTTCGGGTCTGCAGTCAGATTTGGGTGTTCTACGAGACGGGTTACAAGTCCAAATTGTGCCTCCTACACCTACTTCATCAGGCAATGCAGTGGAATTGCAAAACACCATGCACGGCATACTCCAATTGGGATTAAGCGGCGATGCAACCGATCGCACTATAGATTTATATGTAACA
>JABJDN010000112.1 GCA_018665385.1 Phycisphaerae bacterium
GACCAATTGTTACTCGAACTTGCACAATTGGAAGTGGAACACCCCGGATTAGTCAACGAGAATAGCCCAACCCAACGTATCGGTGGCGAGCCCATAGATGCGTTTCATTCTGTGCATCACAACGTTCCGATGCAATCGATTGACAATACCTACACTTTAGAAGATGTCGAACTTTGGTACAGCAAACTGCCTTCTGGTTCTATTTGTATCTGCGACCCTAAAATTGATGGCGTTGCAATTTCGTTGCGGTACGAACGAGGCACTCTGGTTTCTGCAATTACGCGGGGCGACGGAGAAAGTGGTGACGACGTTACAGTGCAAGCAAAAACAATTCGCTCTATTCCATTAACGCTACGAGGCGACCCCCCAGAGATTCTCGAAGTGCGGGGTGAAATATTTATGCCGAACACCAGTTTTGAAGAAATTAATTCACAACGCGAAACCGAAGGTGTGCAATTATTTGCAAATGCAAGAAATGCGACAGCGGGCACATTAAAAAGTCTAGATCCAAAAAAAGTTTCGAAGCGTAAACTTGCTTTTTTAGCGCATGGAAAAGGCGAAGTGGAGTGGAAAGGCATGCCTTCGTCGTGGTCCGAATTCGTACAAGGGCTTAGGGACCTTGGGATTCCTTCTTCGGACAAGGCGACAATTTGCAACACGCCATCAGAGATTACCAAAGCGGTGGTTTTATTTGGCGACGTAAAAGACTCTCTTGGATATGGCGTTGATGGAATGGTTGTTCGAGTAAATGACTTTGCTTCGCAGGTCGAGCTAGGTGCGACAAGCAAATCCCCAAGATGGTGCATAGCCTACAAATATCCTGCAGAGCAGGGCGTTACGAAGTTATTGTCAGTCGATTGGCAGGTGGGCAAGAACGGAACACTTACACCAAGGGCGACAATGGAACCGATTCAGTTAGCCGGCACAACTGTTCAGCATGCAACGTTGCACAACATTGATGAGATTCATCGAAAAGACATTCGGATTTTCGACTCGGTCGTTGTTGAAAAGGCTGGAGAAATTATCCCGCAGGTAGTTGGTTTCAAAGAAGACGCTCGTGACGGTTCACAAATCATCATTGAGCCCCCAAAAGGCTGTCCTAAGTGCGATGGGCCCGTAGAGAAGGAGGGCCCAAAGTTATACTGCGTTAGCCCCGAGTGCCCTGCGCAATTTCGCGAAAAAGTAAAATGGTTTGCTGCTCGAGATCAAATGAACATTGATGGCTTAGGCGATAAAGTTGTTGACCAATTGGTAGACGCTGGACTTGTGCAGCACTTTGCTGACCTGTATAGATTGCAATCGTCAGATTTGTTGCCGCTTGAAGGATTCGCGGAAAAATCAGCAGAAGCACTTGTTGCTGCAATTGAAGAAAGTAAAACCAGAGGTCTTGCTCGAGTACTTTCGGGTGTTGGCATTCGCTTGGTTGGCAGAGCAACAGCGAAAACAATTGCAAGAAATTTTCCTGACCTCGATTCATTGCAACAAGCAACTCTCGAAGAATTTGTGGCACTAGATGATTTTGGCAAGATTACAGCAGAGACCTTGTTCAAAGCAATCCATTGCGAAAAAGGTCAAACGCTGTTTCGCCGGTTGCAAGATGCAGGCGTGCTTCTAGAAAGTACGAAGAGCCAAAATATTGACCCCGAATTCGATGGCAAAACATTTGTGATTACAGGCACATTCGAGCACTGGGAACGCAAAAAGTTAACGGACGAACTTGAAAAGCGAGGTGCGAAGGTCTCTGGCTCTGTTTCAAAAAACACGAGTATCGTGCTAGCAGGCGAAAAGGCGGGTTCTAAACTGAAGAAAGCAGTTTCGCTTGGCGTCGAGGTGTGGGACGAAGCGCAACTCACTGCTTCGCTTTCAGGGTAAAATAGCAAGCCTTATGGGACAAGTAGTATTAGGTTTTCGTTCTCTTTTAATTAAGGCAGTCATCTTCTTCGTGATGGCTGGTCTGCTGGCTTGGACATTAGGTGGAACGTTGTTCCCTCAGCCAACAGTCGTGAATTTGCCAGGGGCGGGAGAAACATATTGGCGAGTTTCATCGGGAGGCGAATTGCATGGACTTCAGTGGTCGCTCATGCAGGGGGATCAAGAAATTATGAGCGGTCGCTGGCAATCTGCCATTGGGCCCGTGATTTTAGACGGTACAGTTTGGATTGCAACTGGCAATGCGGGGCAGTGGTCGGTGTTAAAGGTCACAGGGTCAACCGCAGAAGAAGTAGTTTCTCCCCCATCTGAAGTATTATCAGAATTGTTTCCATCAGTGAAGTAACCAAAGTTCATTCCAACTATAACTGCAATTGCAAGTGCAATTCTGTACCACCCAAACAAGGCAAGCCCATGTTTGGACAAGTATGCAACAAGCCACTTAATGGCGAGTGCTGCGAAAATGAAGGC